>NZ_CAJE01000023.1 GCF_000308215.1 Methanomassiliicoccus luminyensis B10 | reverse complement strand
CTACGATTCCAATGTTCCTGGCGAACGGGTCGTGATGAGTCATTGCATCATAAATGCCAACCACTCCGGTCGCCATGCTGAACAGCCCACACTCATTCTCTGCTCATATTATACGTTCCAGCCAAACGCGGATGCGGTGGCGGATACCTTCCTTGCTTTCCCGCGTATGCTCGCCGAACTGCCTCGGCCGCTTCGTAGCCTAGCGGGATCGGGTATTTTCTTCCCTTGATCTTCATCTTCCCTCCTCGGTTGATCCTTCCCGCTCGTGTCTTAGGATCCCCAGGGGAAGAGTCGATCCATTCAACAGTCTCAAAGGGGATGCTCATCGGAGGTCTGGTCCTGAATTCCAAGCGGACGTCGCCATCTATATGAATACGAACGGGACGGCGGATGAGCTCATGATGAATGACAAGATACCAAACAACTGCCATTGGAACAAGCGAGAGCAAAGGGATCAGGTTCTGAGCTATGAGCGAGCCGATCGAGCCGCCGACTAGGAATATGGGAGACATTATCAGCTCGAATATGAATATATTCTCATCCGGCTTAGTGGCAAGTAAGGATCCATCTGAGGACATGGCGTTCATCCCCCTATTCGAGAATATTTTGAATAGAGACACCATGCCAACTAATGAAACAATCGTGGCTATCCCGTCAATCACTATGATAGCCAGGCTGAAGTGACCGCATTTTCAGGAGTGCCTCCCAAGGTCTCTGCCAGAGATGTTCCCAGAACCTCCATCACCGCGGTCACCGACATCGCCATTCCCAGCAGGAGACCGTTCATGCCGAACGAGAATGACGCCACGCCTAGCGAGAGAGCGTTGACCCGCCAGCCATAGCTGTGCTGCTCGGGGTCGCTGTTGAGGACGCCGCCCATTCCAAGTTCGAACCTGACCTCCATTTCGTAGAGGTTTCAAAGAAGAAGTGGAGCGGCCCCATCAGTAAACTGAACATTCACTCTTTATTCTTTTTGATAGCTCCCTTGCCGCATCCGGAGATATGCCATACGCGATCCTTGTTCCCTTCAATCTTAGTGAGGGGATCTTGTCGTTCGGGTCCAATATAATTCCTTCCATCTCCAAATAGTAGACGAACTTCGAGGGTCTCAACCTGAAGAACATGGTAATCCCGTCATCTCCCAGGAGCAGCTTGTACGGAGAGAAGATCAGCTCGATCAAGATCGGGAATGAGAAGAGGATGAGCCCAAGAACAAACGTGACGCGAACGGCCCCGATGCCTGCCAGAGGATAAACTAACAGCCCCCCAGTCACAGAGGCCAGAAAAAAGATAACGGCCCATCGCAGAGCGAACCTGCTGAAAGGAATATCGTATCGGGTCATGCCATGTCTCCATCGTTTATTTAATTCACTATGATTGCCAATCCAATAGAGGATGAATCCAATATGACGGATAGAATCTTTAGCTCTTTATTCTCAAACGGCGAGGGTAAGAGCTTTGATAGAATGTATTCACCAAGTGTTGTCAACAGAGAGGTTGCCGCCATCGCTATTGCAAACAGCCCCACTATTCTATCGTTGTTGATGAACGAATAAAGACCGATAGACAACGCCATGATGGCTAACAATAGATCGAGCTGCCCCGTAGCCGCTGCGACGATGGTTGCCAAGGGGCCGATCGCAAATGTGTCTACTATTGCACATATCCATAAGAGGGCATTGTGCGCATTAGGGTCATTCATTCCCATCGCAGTTCCCAGATCTACCGCCGTATCATAGGTAGAGAAAGGATGGGTCTGACCACCGCATGTGATCATCATATGGGATCTCATGATCTCTACGATGATGACCGTGGCGATCATGCTGATAACGACGCCGACGAGGTAGGCCATGCCTGCAGTGAGCACTTTTGTGGCGATTAAAATGGCATCGATAGCTATCACCAGAACTAGAGCCGCAGATAATAAATCGCCCAGTAAGGCAACCATCATCTTGTTTTTCGTATTTCCGCTTACTTCGCCATATTGGACCACTTCAGCGTCGGCATCATTTGTTGCCCTCGCCAGAGCAGGCAGTCCTTCCATAGAAGAGGATAAAGAGATGCCGTACTGGCCTAGCACTGAGAGCGTTAGTGAGCGTACATAGCTGGATACCCAATCAATGAACGCATTCAACGCGTTCGATATCGCCGTCACCGCCGCGCCTATGGCGTTCGAAGCTTGTTGCGTGAGGCTTTTAAGCGCACCGATCACCGCCAGTCCGAGATCGACCACGAACTGCGCCAAGTTGGCGAAGAAGTTGACCGCTCCGAGGAAGAAGTCGTACACGATGTTGGTAATGACACCGAGATAGTCGTTGGGACCGTGGTCCCTCAGCGGGGAGTTGACGACGTCCTGAAGAACGATGGCGTCGAGAGCGTCCAAAGGCAGATGCAAGCGATACACCGCGTCGCCGGATATCCGCGTGCTCTCTCCGACGACCTTGCCGCCGTGAGCGTGAGTTACTTCGCTCAGAAGCGTTTCCGCCTCATCGGTGGTCATGTCGTTGGCGGACACGATCATGATGACGCTGCCGGCAGCGTTGCTGCCGCCGTAGTACACTTTGAGGTCGTAGCCGTTGAATATGGTTCCTCCGCTCCGCCCCATCAGGTCGGCGAAGGTGTAGTTCATGTTGCTCTCCATCGCCACCGAGCGTGGCAGCATGATAGTGTTCACCCCGCTGACGAAGTGAGCTGTCGAAGCTCCGCTAACGCAGTTCACGTACAGCACGATGATCTGCTCGTCCGCGGTGTACCTATACTCGTTGCCGTACTTCTCGAGGCCGTAGCTCTCATCGCCGTCCACGCCGCTGACCACGATGAGATTGGCCGGCTGCCTCGCTTCCGTGCTGAAGGTGATCCCGATATTGACGTCGTTCCCGTACCAGACGTGGTAATCGCTGGCCCCGCCGAGAGCGTACGGCGGCGCCTCGCAGTTGCTGTCGCCGTTGAACTTCAGCTGAGAATCGCTCACCCAGCCCTGGTTCCATGGCTGGACCAACGTGGAAACGGAGGAGCGGCTGTCCACCATATCGATGTAGTATGCATAGCCGGGATAGACTCTGTCGCCATTGCTAGGCATGTTGATCACCGGCGTCACGTAGTCGTTGCCGTCGATGTGGAACCGGATGAACACGTTTCCCCATGTTGAGCTGGAGACCCAGTCGACCGAGATCTTGAGGAGCAGGTCTCCCAGCTTGCGGTCCACGTCGTCGTCGAAGCCGTCGTTGTCGGAGTCCTGGCGAGTTGGATCGGTCTTTTGGCCGCACGGGGTGAGGCCGATGATCTCGTTGAGATCGTACAGACCGTCGGAATCGGTATCCCATAGCACCGGATTGGTGATCCATCCGTCGGTGCCGAGGTTCACCTCCTCGCCGTCCAGAATGCCGTCGTCGTCGGAGTCTGCGTCGAGAGGGTCGGTCTCTCCGTTCACCTGTATCCGGAAGTACTGCAGCTGGCCGCCCCCTGAACTCCAGTCATCGATATACAGGCTCCACGACGACGCGGACGTGAAGTCGCTCACATCGTATCCAAGGCTGAATAAGTTCCAGCTTCTGAAAAGATGGGTGCCGCTGACGGCATTCCTCTCGGTCAAGTGCACGTTGTAGCTGTCGCCGCCCTTGTAGATGACCACTCTGGTGTTGCTCAGGTCGCTATGCGCGATGCCGACATGCAACCACGCCGAAGTTATCGGAGCGGCCGGGGTGCTCGGGATTGCGGGCAGGTAGATAGTTTTGTAGCTCGCGACATACCAATCGTTGCTCCCGCTGCCGTCGATCCGCATGAACTCGTCGGTCGACCACGTCTGAGACCACTGCTCGTTTCCATCGATCAGTCCGTCGTTGTCAGTGTCAGGGTTGGTAGGGTTCATTCCTTTGGAGACCTCAACATCATCGCGCAGGTTGTCGGAATCGGTGTCGGCCATCAGTGGGCTCGTTCCGAGCTCGATCTCCTGCTTGTCGACGAGCGTATCTTGATCGGAGTCGGCGTTGACAAATATATAGTCGACCGTGGTCCCCGACGAAGAGATGAAGAAAGGCGTGGCTATGAATGAATCCACACAGCCAGGGTAATTGAAGTAGTCGCCGGACAACGTCCAGAACGTGCAGAGATGCCATGCTCCGTCCGCTATCAGCGAACCCACCGGCCGGTACATCGTCCCGTCCCATTGATAGACCAAGCCGGCGTTGTCAGTCTTGTAGCTGATGTCGATGCGATACTTCTGCCCGGACACTGGAGCGTTAAAATAGAAGGCAGCTTCGGCGGTGAGGGTGGTCCTCACCGTTCTTCCGTTGTCCGAGATCGTACGTCCAGACCAGTTCCCGTTGTCTACCAGGGTGACGCCGAACATATACATCGGCTGAGAGTAAATGCTCTCGTCGCCGGGCATTCCGATGTCCGTGTCCACCAGCGCAGGCGTCATCGTTACCGAGGTAAGGTTGTACAGCGGCCCGTTCACCCGGAGGAGCAGGTTCATTCCCGGAGTTGACGCGTCTGAATCGTAGTAGTCCTTCATGTCCAGGTAAATCGATGCTGACGAGCCGTGCCGGTGCAGCGTGCCGACGTTCACCCACCCGGACGAAGTGTACAGCTGCACCGTCTGACCGTCCCTGCTGTCCAGGAAGTCGAGCTGCAGCTCGTAGCTGACGCGGGTCAGCGGCACGGAAACGACAAGAGTGGCTTCGACTGTGCCGTTGGCCACTGGGCCGTCCAGAATCCAGCCTTGGCCCAGAGAGATGCCGGGGTTATGTTGGCTCGTGGGCGATGAGAAATCACTCTTGTATGAGTAAGCGACAGCGCCAATCTTGTCGACCTTGAACGCGTTCTGGAACCTCAGCTGCACGTTCATGCCCAGGTCGGACTGGGAATCCTGCAGGTAGTCTGAATCGAGGACGAAAGACCAGCTCCTCGCAACGGTGGCGGAGTTGCCCGGCAGCGTCGCCACATTGATCCACACTCCGTTGTTCAGCACCTGGACTATGACATTCTGCGATGCCATGTAGGTGATCGTTATGAGGTAGCCGGTATCGCTCTGGTACGAGTTGTCGTACAAGTTAAGAAGGAACGACGAACCGACCGTGCCGTTTCTCATGCCGCCGGCCGCATCGCCCCATCCCGTTCCGCTGAGCAGCGATATGCCCAGAAGATGCTCGGTGATGATATAGTCATTGGTCGAGCCGACGTCCAGGACGAATATGTCCTGTCCCGCTGTAAGATACACAGAGAATGAATAAATGCCGGCCGAACTGCCAGATACGTAGCTCATCCTCAGGTACCAGTATCCGGTGGAATCAGCCGTGAAGGTTATCGATTCACTCGTCCCCGCGCCGTTGGTTGATGTTCTTTTAACCGCACCGGACGGGTCCAGGAGCGCGAGGTCGAAGTTCACTCCGGAAAGCACGTTCAGATGAGCGGAGATGCTTTGGCCGCTGTAAACGTAAAGCTTGTAATAGTCCGAAATATCGATAGGACTGGAGAGCTCGCCTGAGAACACGCCAGACACTATCTGCAAGGCCGTCGACGTCGTATCGCCGGCATCGCCGTTCTGCTCGGCGTCGTTGGCTTGCTGAGTGGTGAACTGCATGTTCACACCAGTGGCCACATCGTTTGAGTTGTAGTTATTGACGGAAGCTACTCTGAAGTAGTAGGTAGTTCCCGGTGTTAAATCGGTCACTATCACCAGGGGCGTCCTTGAACTGGTCCCATCTGCTGATTGCCCATATGATTGACTTGTCCCATAGTCAACGCGGGACGAACCGGCGATGTTTGTGGACCACGATATTATCATGGCGTAGGCTGTCATCTGCATGACAGAAATATCAGATATCACGATGTTCGTGCTGAACGTCATATCGTTGCTGTAAGCCACGTTGGCGGGATTTGATGAAGCGGCAGATACGGCTCTGAAATGGTAAACAGTCCCTCCCACAAGGCTGGTTAGCGTGACGTGATGCGATGTTCCTGAGCTGCCGGAGACGGTGCTCCCATACGATGATGCTGCTCCGTACTCAACGCCTGATGTGCCAGCAATATTGGTATTCCATGTTATCACAACGTTTATGCCATTGGTGTCCGAACTACAGCGCCATACAACATCGGATATCATTATCGATTGCGTAGTGAATGTCTGATCGTCCGTATATCCCAGCAGGAAAGAGCCGATCTTATAGTGATATGTCGTTCCGGGCAACAGGCCGGTAAGAGTGGCCTGCTGGTTCAGTCCAATGCCTCCGCTCACGGAGCCGCCATACGAGGTGGTGGTGCCATACTTTAGAGTCGCCGGGATGAGAAGTGACACTCTCCATGAAATGGTCACAGAGGTAGCGGTGAGCGATTCGATGCGCACACTGGTTATGCTCGATGTGGCCATGGGCAACATCGATCCTGCTCCGGAAAGCGACGGCGCGACCATCGACGATAGTTCCTCTTCTTCGCCCGCTAGCACATCATATATCTTCTCTTGCGCCGCGAACGGCAGAGCGACGTCATCGCTCCAGCTCCCGCCGGCGAAGCCGTCTACTGTGGCCATGACCTCGCTTACCGTGTCCAGCGCGCCTGCGTAGTTCTCGTTCTCGATGTCGTCCTTGATCGAAGCTACCCGGTCGAGAAGCCATGCTTTCGAGGACGGGACGTTGAACGCGCTGTTGTCCAAAGAGGCAATGTAATCGTCGAGCTCGTCGAACGTCAGCGAGTCGTACAGCACGTCCTGGAACATGAACAGCTCTGACATGTGGCGATGCGCTTCGGTCCAGACCGCATTGATCTCTCCGTTCTGATCGACCGCGACGGACGGGGATGACGCTTCGACGCGGCTGGTCGATAGCGTCATGACATCTGCGACAACGCCGGTCGATGAGATCACTGACGCTGATATCTCGGTCCACGCCCTGGTGCCGTTCTCCCATGCCACGAAGAAGCCGTCGCGATACGTTGTCGCCGAAACTTTGCCGTTCGCTCCGGGACCGTGCGATATCATGGCCGAGTTCCACGCGATACGATCGGAAGAGAACGCCGCCGATACCACGGAGCCGTACTCGCTGTTGTACGTCCACGCGACGAACACTTTTCCGTCACTCGATATCAGGTCGAGATCGGCAACGGAGCCGAAAGAGTACGATGCAAGCAGAGATATCGCATCGACCTGCGTGCCGTAGCGATCGATGCTGCCGTGCACCACTGCACGATACGGGGAAGTGCAGTAAACGGAATAGTGAATCAATGAGCCGTCAGTTGCGATGCGCCCGATGCCGTTGCCAGTCTCCATGGCCATGACGGAGGTTGCGTTCACGACATCATTGCCGTCGAGCTCGAACTCCAGTATCGCGAACACTGACGAGTTCTCGTACGGCCTGATCAATCCGAGATAGAGAGCGTCGTTCTGCACGGCTACCGAGGAGGACGAGCCGTCGCATACCTGATACGTTCTGCTCCACGATGAGCCGTTATCGGATGAGACGAGGACATAGACGGTGCGGTTCGATTCGACCGTGAGGCGTCCTTCGAACGATATGCCTACTAACGGACCGGAGGAGACGATTGAGATGTTGTCGATGGAGAAGAACGAGGGTGTGAGAGGGGTGTCGGGGGAAAAGGTCGAGCCGTTATCGACCGAGTTCTTATAATCAAGTCTGACGCCGTCCAACGTTGCATCGATCCAGGCGACGTGAAGGGTCCCGTTCTGAATTATGAACGACGGTCCCGAAGCGCCGTAGTTCGATATGGTGAGCTGCCGGTGATCGTGAGCGACAGGATCGTCGATGCGCATCTCTCCCCCCGCATCGGCCGATACGTTGGTCACAGCGACCTGGAAGATCGTCAGGACCATGATCAGAGCACAAGCTACGCTAACCAACTTGAGGAACGTGGACCTCATATTTTTCCCCGCGAGTGGAATCACTTACGAAATATATATTAATTATGTTATTAAGGAGTATAATTATTTAATTATATTCATGTAAATTTTCCGAAGAAAAGCTTAATCGGCCAGCGGTAACGATCTCGATCGTTCAGGTCATTAATAAAATGCATTTCAGCTTACATCTAGCTCTGTTATTCTCCCTTCGTCTCGCCACATCAAGTGTTCCTGGCATCTCGGCGACGCGCTCGCGGACAGGCTTGTTCAGCGAATGACGGAGAGTGAGCACCTTGATACGTGATTCTCCTGCACATCTGCATGAAGTGCCGGAAGACCACCCATCGGGGCGTGGCCAGGAGCCTGAGCGGTTGCGCCTGGGGTGAGGGTGCGGTGCCGCGTTTCCTCTGCCTGCAGCTGCTGTCGGTGCTGTTCAGAAGAGGCATGGCCTCGTGAGAACACGGCATTCGAGAGGGATGCAGAACGTCCATTCTCGTGCTGCTAGCAGCGGACGCCCCGCTGATATCATCCATCAGCGTCCGATTGTTTACCTGTGCTGTCATCGGGCCGGTCCGATGACCATGCGGAAGTCATCACCATGACGCCGAGGCGCCATGGACGGGCCGTCCCCGCGGCCCGCGGGAGGGCCCTGTCGAGACCAATCCTGAAAACCTAAGCACACAACTTCCAGAGATTATCGTGACCCGAACAATTTATTATTCAGATGATGATACCGCACCGGGATGTCTCTCATGCTCGAGGAAGCGTCAGAACTGATAGGGCTGCAGGTATACACATCGAACGGGATCTTTCTGGGAAATGTCAACAACCTTGTGATCGACCTCGAGAATAAGCGTGTGGACGGCCTTTTCGTCAGTGAGACCAATCCCCTGCTCGTAGAGGAATCCAAGGCGGTGAACGTTCCGTTCCGCTGGATCATGTCCGTTGGCGACATCATCCTCCTGAAGTACTTCCCCAAGAGGGTCACCACCAAGAAGGCCGCGGCCAAGATCTGAAGCCCGGCAATATTTTACACCGCGCGGCCTGGCCGCGTTCCACACTCTTCTTTCCCACGTGAGGCCATGGGCTGATTTCAGCCATGCCACTTGTCTATCGGCATGCGCAGGTACCTCGCACAAGGACCTTGGTGGCTTGATAGGTCCACCCTGCTGACGATGAGATCGACGTCCTCCCCGCACGCGGCGGAGAGTTCGGAGTGCATCGCCGCCATGCGCTCGGCGGTTCCCGCATACCCTTTTCTCCTGGCATCCTCGATCGATCCGCTGACCTTCATGATCCTGTCGTCGGCGACCAAGTTGTCGGCGTGGCAGACTATCTTCTCTTCGAGAGTGGAGGGCATATAGTCGCCCGGGGGCAGGCCCATGGCGGCGGCCTCTTCGGGAGTGAAGCCGGCCCCCATATGCTTCCGCACGATGTTGACCACGGCATCCGGGAGGCCGAGGTCGCGGGCGATCTCAGCCCCTACTGCGGAGTGCTTGTTGCCGTGCACTTTAGAGCGGCCGATGTCGTGCAGCAGCGCCCCCGCCCTGACCAGGTCGCGGTCGGCGTGGCAACTTGCAGCGATGGCGTTCGCCACCATCATGACCGTGCATACATGCTTGATCACTCGGTCAGCGGCGCCCGCCCCGCTCAGGAGGCGGAGGCATTCCTCCTCATTCGGTATCGTGGACAACCTTCTTCCCCCTGGCGCAAGGGACCACCGTCATCTTGCCGTGGAAGTCGTTGCGCAGCCCCTCCCCGCTCTTGAGGCGATCGAGGAAAACGGCCAGCGCGGCCACTTCGGAGTGCGGCTGGTTCCCTATGCCCACGTTGAAGGTCGACCACTGATATACGTCCGGGGGGACCTTCTCCGCGCCGACCACGATTAGCATCTTATCGGTCACGGCCTCTTTGATCTTGGGCAGGGCGTCGTCGACGTGCGTCCCGTACATGGTCAGGTGCACCGTGGTGCCCTCGAAGTTCTTGAGGAGATCCTTCCATTTCACCCCGGTGGTAATGGCGAAGTCCCCACCGAACCGCTTCACCACCGAGCGGACGCTCCTCTCCAGCTCCTCGTCCTTGGTGGAGACGAAGATCCCCTGGGCGCCGAACGCCCTCGCCGTCAGCGCGACGTGCGTGGTGACCCTTTTGTCGCGCTCGGGGCGATGGCCCAGCCTCAGGATGTAGATGTCAGGCATGGGAGGCTCACTCCTTGAGCCTCTCAATCCTATGGCCACGGTAATCGAGGCGGACCGAGCGCTTGACCAGGCTGCGGAGCATGGTGGACGTTATGCCAAGCTTCTCCGCGATGTCCCCGGCAAAGCGCCCCTCCGGCCCGACCTCCTTGAAGATCTGCTTCTCAAGCTTCTCGAACTCGTCCTCGGGCATCATGGCTGCAGCAAGGACGTCGGAGATCTCATACACGGGCCAGGATGCGTTGATGTGAAAAGAGGTGTAGTAAGTGTGATACGCCTTTTCCGGAAAAGAGCCGCTGGTCGATTGCCATCTGGTTTCAACAAGCTTCATCTTCTCAAAAAACTTCAAGGCATCGGCACCCTCTTCGCCGAACTTTGCCTCGACCTCTTTGGCGGTGCGCCATTCCAGCGTTACCTCCTTGAGGACCTCGCGTTTCACCTTGGTATCAACGGCGCGCAACATCGGTACAAGTTCCGATGGCTCGTTGATGACCTTGATTCTGTTCATAGCCAACCTAATTAGTCTGAAAGAATATAATGACTATTGCCCATTTCTATCTTCGTGGGATATTACTTCGTTTCCGACCTCAAAGGTTATTAACATCATCAGGAATACTGGTGCCGATGGCACAGAAGCCAAAGAAGATATTATATCAGTCCTTGTGGGACGGCAGGATCTTCAAGACCAAGGAAGAGGCCGAGAACAGCCCCTACCCTTATCAGGTCTTCATGACCGGCCATGATCGGTATCCCAAGAGGGGCTTCTTCGGTACCGTCGCCTTCCGCAAGAAGGGCAGGTTCTTCTAAGCCAGGTACAGTACCGCGGCCAAGCCCAGAAGAGGAGCGACGATCATGAGGAAGTCGTCGTCCACATATTTTGACTTATAGCTCTCGGCAGCGATGGCCAGGACCGACGCCGTCAGGCCTGCCAATATGATCTCGATCGTGAATGGGGTCAGCAGGGCGAACCCTGTCACCATTATGCTCAAGTGCGCCGCGAACGGCAGGTAGGGGTACCACTTGGTCCTCCGCACCGTCGCGATCAGCGGGTCCACCCACGCCATGCCGCAGATGACCGGTGCGGCATATTCGAACGGGAACAGCAGGAAGGCGAAGGTCAGCGCGATGGCGGCCCATGCCGCCGCGGACATCTGGTTCAGCTCATACTTCCTCATGCCCGGGACCCTGAGGCTCCGCCACAGCCGCACCGCCTCGAACACCAGCACCGCGGCGAGGAAGGCCAGCAATCCCAGCTCCCGGGTGGGGCCGCCGGACCAGAGGGGGGACGGCAGGAAATAGTACACTAAGAAAGTCGGGGTGGCGAGGTGGACCAACCTCCTGGTCATCGCGCCCGCGTCGGCCATGGCGGGGGTTAGGAACGTCATTCCAGCAGTTAAATCCTGTGCTGGCCGCCGGCGCTGTTCGGCCCTGCCGAGCGTGCGGCGCGCTCCCGGGCCCCTGCCGGGGGTTTTGCGGCCGGACCAACGGGTTTGTTGGTTGCTTGCACAACCATTTCCAGGATATTCCATTGAGAATCGCGAGGCCCCCGCGACGCCCTCCGAAGACCTTCCGGAAGGCCGGTCCCGGGAGATGTGCCAGATCCCTTAATGTATCGCACAGTATGTTATTAACATATAATGATTTTTTATTAACACTAATTCCTAAGATGCGCATTTTGGCTTTTGACCGCCAAATGAATACATTCGCACCATTCGAAAACATTTAATTAGTCAATTGTCTTTTCTTCATTTGCCATTCGAGACAAATGGCTATTCAATGCGAATTAAGGAATGCGGACAGGACCAAAAAAGGTGAGAATTCATGAACGGACAAAGGAAAATCATGGCGGCCGTACTGGCGGGCGTAATAGTGATGGTCGCGCTGACCTTCGCCTCCAGCCCGGTCGCGGCGTTAAGCGATGAGGACATTGCTCTAGGCATCGATGGCGGCGACACCACATGGATCATCGTGGCGATGGTCCTCGTGTTCATCATGGTCCCGGGCGTCGGGTTCTTCTATGGTGGCATGCTCCGCAAGGAGAGCGTGCTCTCCATGCTCGGGCAGTGCCTTGCTGTGACCGCGCTCGTGACAGTATTCTGGGTGGTCATCGGGTACACTCTGGCGTTCGGCTCCGGCGGCGCCATCGTCGGCAGCCTGGACCACTTCTTCCTAAAAGACGTCGGGGCCGCGCCATACGGCTATGGCACGGAAGCGGCCGGCACCATCCCCCAGTCACTGTTCATGCTGTTCCAGATGATGTTCTGCATCGTCACCACCTGCCTTCTGACCGGCGGCATCGCCGAGCGCATGAAGCTCAGGGCCCTGGCCATATTCCTGGCCATCTGGAGCGTCCTGGTCTACGCCCCTGTGGCCCACTGGGTGTGGGGCGGCGGCTGGATCATGACCGAGCTCGGCGCCCTTGACTTCGCCGGCGGCACCGTCGTGCACATCGCGTCAGGCGTTAGCGTTCTCGCCGCGGCCCTGGTCATCGGCAAGAGGATCTCCGTGGCCAAAGGGCACGAGGAGGTCCCCCACAACGTTCCCATGGCGGTCCTGGGCGCAGCCCTGCTGTGGTTCGGGTGGTTCGGCTTCAACGGCGGCAGCGCTCTCGGCACCGGCTCGTTCGCTGCCAACGCTCTCGTCAACACCCAGATCGCCGCGGCCGTTGCCACCGGGGTTTGGGGCCTGATCTCCTGGCTGCACCTGGGCAGGCCCAGCGTCATGGGCCTGATCACCGGCGCCATCGCCGGTCTGGTGGGCATCACTCCCGCTGCCGGCTTCGTTGACGCCTCCGGCGCCATCGCCATCGGCATAGGCGCCGCCTTCGTGTGCTACGGCGGCCTCATACTCCGCAGGAAGCTGAAGCTTGACGATGCGGTCGACGTGTGGGGCGTTCACGGCCTCGGCGGTACCTTCGGCGCCATCGCCACAGGCTTCCTGGCCTCCACTGCGGCAGGCTCTCCAGTAGAGGGCCTGCTCTACGGCGGCACGGTCGACGTGGTGGTCAACCAAATCCTGGCGGTGGCCGCGGTGTGGGCGTTCGTGTTCGTGGTCACCTTCGCGATCCTGAAGATCATGAGCTTAGTGGGCGAGATCAGGATGACCAAGGACGAGGAGCGCATCGGTGCTGACATCGTGCAGCACGGCGAACGCGCGTACAACTGAGGTGATCTGGCATGATGAAGATCGATGCGATAATAAGGCCTGAGAAGACCAACCAAGTGAAGGCTGCGCTGGAAGAGATCGATGTGATCGGCATAACCGTCCACGACGTGCACGGCCGGGGGGAGCAGAAGGGGCTTGAGTTCATCAACCGCGCGGGCAAGTACCGCGTGGACCTCCTTCCCAAGACCCTCCTGACCGTGGTGGTCCCCGACCCTGATGTGGACAAGGTCATCGATACCATCGTGACCGCCGCCCGAACGGGCGAGATGGGGGACGGGAAGATCTTCGTCTCCCCGGTGGAGAGGTGCGTCAGGATACGCACCGGGGAGGTGGACGAGAAGGCGGTCTGACCCTGAACGTATCCCACAAAGATCCTCTTCAAACCATTTCCAAAAACCCTTTCCGAACATTTCCCGAGGAGGTCGGTCCGGCGACCGTCAGGCCTCTAGCCACGGCAGCCGGGTTCGACCCCCGGGCCTTCGCCACACCTACCGAGGGCATGATCGAGATGGAGAGCACGCTGACGAGAGAGCAGGATCAAGGACGGGGGACCTGGAGCCCCCGTGGGGCGGCCGGGAGGTGCGCATGATGAAGCTGGCGATCATCGGCGGGGCGCTGCAGGGGATGGAGGCCGCGTACCTGGCCAAGAAGGCGGGCATCCGCACCCTGCTCATCGACCGGTGGGCCGGCGCACCAGCGTTCTCCCTCGCGGAAGAGCATGCCGTGCTCGACGTCGTGAAGAACGAGGATGAGGCCATGAAGCTGATCGAGGATTGCGACGCGGTCCTGCCGGCCAATGAGGACCCCGCCACCCTGGACCACCTGGTGACCATGATGCGCGGGACCAGCGTACCGCTGATCTACGACCCCCGCGCCTGCCGTATCACCAGCTCCAGGCTGCTGTCCAACAAGCTGATGCGCAGCCTCGGCGTGCCCATGCCGGCGCCCTGGCCAGACTGCGGGTTCCCGGTCATCGTCAAACCTTCCGACTGGTCGCGCAGCGTGGGGGCCTCGCGCGCAGACAACCAGCGCCAGCTGGAGAAGGGCATCAAGACCGCCCGCCTATACGGGGGCGGCGTGGTGGTCCAGGAGTTCATATCGGGGCCCTCCATCTCCCTGGAGGTCATCGGCAACGGCAGCGAGGCCGTCCCCCTCGTCGGCTCCCAGGTGCTGTTCGACGAGACCTACGACCGCAAGATGGTCATCTCCCCACCCGAGAACGTCATCTTTGACGAGGATCTGCTCCGGCGCGCCTGCGAGAGGATGGCTGTCGAGCTCGAGCTCGGGGGGATCATGGAGGTGGAGGCGATGGTGTCGAGGGGCGTCCCCCGGATCATCGAGATCGACGCCCGCTTCCCCAGCCAGACCCCCGCCGCGGCGTACCACTCCCACGGCATCAACATGGTGCACATGTTGATGGAGCTGTTCACCACCGGCCGGCTGCTGAGGCCCGACACCCGGGGAGGGAGGGTGGCCATCTGCGAGCATGTTCTCAAGCAGGGCGAGGTGCTCCGCTCCAAGGGGGAGAGCGCCCTGACCCAGTTCAAGGGGATGCAGGTGCGCCCCGGCCTGTTCGGTTCGGACGAGATGATCACCAACTACCGCCCCGGGGAGCACGCCTGGGCGGGCACCGTTATCTGCACCGGAAGCACCATCGAGGAGGCGCGCGGGAAGAGGGACGCCTGCATCCAGAGCATCATGGACGAGAACAGCATCGGCACGTTCTCCGACCCGGTGCCGGAGGTGCGGACCGCATGACCCGCCCGGTCCCTGCCAATCGCGTCGGTCCCTTCCACGATGGAGAGGTTCCCGGCATCCGGTGGGCGGCCTGCAGGAGGAGCTGGAGAGGGCGGACCTCATCCTCAACGCCTCTCCCGCGCCATACCCGGCCGGCTCTCCCAGGAGGGGTGCGTGACCTCCTCTCCCGCGGTCCCGTGTTCCTTCGACGAGGGGGCGGAGCAGAAGGCCGCGATAATTCACGATCCCCTGCAGACAGGGGTCGCAGTGATGCTGGCAGAATGCGCGGCGCTCTCCGCGGAGCGCGCCCGCGCTTTCGCCTCGATCACCCTGAGCGAAACCAAGGAGGTGGCTCGAAATGACAGATAAACAAGCTATATTGGCAGACCTAAAAAGATCGGTAGAGACATGGAACAAGGACCTGGCCGCCAGCTCGGCGCAGGCGGCCCTGGATGCAGGAATGCCTCCGTCGGAGGCCATCGACCAAGGCCTGGGAAAGGGAATGGAGACCATCAGTGCGCTGTTCGACGAGGCCAAGATCTACCTGCCCCAGGTGCTGGCGGCGTCCACCGCTATGGAGGCTGCGTTGAAGACGCTGGGGCCGGCCATGTCCGGCGGCGCAGCCTCGGCCAAGGGAACGGTCGTGCTGGGGACCGTGCAGGGCGACATTCACGAGATCGGCAAGAACGTGGTCGCGGCGATGCTCCGCGGCGCGGGCTACAACGTCATCGACCTGGGAAGGGACGTACCGGTGGACAAGTTCGTGGAGACCGCGGAGAAGGAGAAGGCCAAGGTCATCGGCGCGTCGGCGCTGATGACCACCACCATGGTCGGGCAGAAGGAGATCCAAGATCTGGTGAAGGAGGGGGACCTGGACGTGAGGACCGTCTTCGGCGGAGCAGTGTGCAGCGCCGAGTGGGTCGCCAGCTTCGGCGGCGATGCCTATTGCTCCAGTGCCGCGGAGGCCTCGGCGACCGTCGCCTCTCTGACAAAGGAGTGATCGCATGGCAGCTACAAGACCAATAAGCGTGTACGAGACGTTCAACCGCTCGGTCAAGGGACCGAAGGTGCCAGAGAGCGAATGGGACTACCAGGTGATACCGCAGACCCTGACCAAGATCAAGGAGAAGTATGGCATCAAGTTCACCTCCGAGATCATCCCGACCGACAAGCAGCTGATCAACAATCTGTTCCTGGCAGGAATGGAGATGCTGGTGACCGCGGGGATGTACAACTCCGATACCGGAAGGGTCATCAAGGTCACCGAGGAGGAGGTGAAAGAGGGGATCAAGAGGACCCCCACGCATATTACTCTCGGGGAGAACAGGGACGCCGCCGACTTCGCCCCCCGCCGCGGCAACGCCGCGAAGAAGCCCATCATTCAGGGCGGCCCCACCGGAGCGCCGGTCTCTGAGGACATCTTCACCCAGGTGATGCAGTCCTACGCCCAGGAGGCCACCGTCGACACTCTCGTCAACGGCGTCATGGCTACCATAGAGGGCGTTCCGGCCAAGACCAACACCCCCTGGGAGATACGCGCCACCATGGCCGAGCTCAGGGCGGTGAGGGAGGCGTGCGTTCGCGCCGGCCGGCCTTACTTAGGCATATAGGGCCCGGAGACCCCGCTGTCCGCAGCGGGACGTCTCGCCGGAGATCTGCTGGGCTGCCTTCGCACGTGCGATAGCCACGAGGTGTCCCAGCTCAACGAACTGAAAATCGACAATGCCGGCCTCAATATGATAGCCGGCTGGACCGCCAACGGGGATACCATCATGGTGGAGCAGATGCCCATCTTCGGAGGGTACACCGGCGGTGCGGAGGAAACGGCCATCTGCGATGTCGCGACGACATTGGCGTCCTTCACCCTGCTGAGCGGGAACTACCATCTGGACGGGCCGATCCACATCAGGTGGGGCATCACCACTGCGAGGGAAACGCTCCAGATCGCCGCCCACGCCGCCGCGGCCATCGATGCGAACACCGATCTCCTGCTGGCGAACCAGTACTATCCGATAGCTGGGCCGTGCACGGAGATGTGCCTCATCGAGACGGCCACGCAGGCGATAACGGACACCGCCAGCGGAAGGGAGCTCCTATCGGGCTCCGCCGCGGCGAAGGGTGTGGCCTTGGACTACACCACCGGCATGGAAGCGAGGATCATGGGCGAGGCGGCCACCGCCGTCGCCGGAATGCCCGTCCCGAGGGTCAACGAGGTCCTCGACGCGCTGATCAAGACCTACGAATCAAACTACGCCAAGGCGCCCAAGGGCAAGAGCTTCCGGGAGTGCTACAACGTGCAGACCGTCACTCCCACCAAGGAATACCTTGAGGTCTACGACAAGGCCCGTGCCACCATGCGCGACCTGGGCGTGCCGCTGAAGTAAGCGCCGACGCTCAAACCCATTCCCTTTTCCTTTTCCTCGATGCCGAGCTCGGCACCCGGGCCGGAAGAATAAAAAGAGCTGAATTGGGGGCTTCAGTCGCACCCGCTCTTGCGCGGAGCGATCCTCCCCGCGCACTTCGAGCATACTATGTTGTCCGCCTGAGAGACGTTCCAGTCGGTGCAGTCCCCGCATACCCAGTCGCCGCACTGGGAGCACTCCCGGCCGACCTTGGGCATGCTGAGGTCGCTCCGCACCTTGGAGGTCTTCTTCCCGCACTGCTTGCACGCGATGATGTTCTCCTCTTCCATCATTGTTAGCCCTCGGCCTACGATTTCGCTCCTATTATATTTCAAAGAACGGGACAAACCGTTCCTGTCATCGGAATGTTCGAGGGCCAGTGAGCCCGGCTAGGGAATTCTCATATAGCCTTAACGTGTTAGCACATGACATACCGGGAGCGCAAAAGATGACGGCCAGCAGCGTCCTCACCAGCAAGATCGAGAGCGAGATAGATCTCCTGCAGCGCCATGTCAGGATGCTCAAGGCCATCATGGACAACGAGCCCATCGGCATCATCCGCCTGTCCGAGCTTCTGGGGGTGCCCCAGCACAAAGTGCGCTATTCCCTGCGCATACTCGAGCAGGAAGGCCTGATCCGCCCGTCCTCCGACGGGGCGGTGACCACGGAGTCCCTCAAGCCGTTCATGGAGCATCTCAAGGTCATCCTCGACGAGATGGAGAGGACCGTGAAGGAGCTCAAGACACAGCTGGGCTAGGCGCAAATGATTAATATCAGGGGGTAATTGTAGTTGCCTGCACGCCGTCGTAGCTCAGTTGGTAGAGCGTGTGACTGTTAATCCCTGGCCAACGGGGAACGGTCATCACAAGGTCAACGGTTCGAGTCCGTTCGACGGCGCCTGAATTTTCCTCTCACCTATCATTGCGACGGCGCCGTGAAAACCGCCGACGGCCCGCCGCACCAGTTCAGTCCACCAGCAGCAGGCCCGTCCATACCGGACGGTCCTTGGGCGGGATCTCGAACGGAAGGCCCGCGTTCTGGGCGGTCTGGAACACATCGATCCCCATGGCCTCCATGGACGGCCGGGAGCGGAACGGATGCCGGCAGGGCTCCCCGGACCCCTGGCCCACGCACTCCTCGCACAGGCGGCACGGCCCTCCCTCGAACGCGGCGGCGAAGCGGTATCCCATTCTCAATGCCTCCTTCTCCAGTTCGGCCATCACCTCGCTGAAGCCCTTCTTATTGCTTATCATCAGCGGAGAGTACTGGTCGTTCTGGTAGACCTCCTCCAGTGTATGGTCCTTTATGCCCTGGATGAAATCGTCGTCCACGGATATGGGGTACTGAACCAGGATGGCGTGCATATAGTTCTTCAGGACCGTGGAGAACTCCTCCAGCGCGGGGACGTTGGGCGGGCACATCAGGTTGCGCCCGTAGTTGGGGCACATGGGCACCATGCACTTAAGGCGCACCCTGTGGTCCAGGACCACCAGGTGAGCGGCCAGGACCGCTGCGCCCGAGGCGCCGTTTTGCTTGGCCACGTTGCAAAGCTTCTCGAGATCGGCGTGAGAGGACATGCCAACGGTATCGCCTAACCTGCTATAATCATCACCCCCTGATAGTACGGTCCGGGAGGTCGCGCGCCAGGAAAGACCTGTGTTATCTACAATGAGATTGAATAGGACCTAGCATGGACTGCGGGGCGGCCGCTGATGAGCATCCTCCCTTCAGCCGGGGCGGCTATGTCATCGGAGCGGTCATCGTGGCGCTGGCGTCGATCCTCCTGGGCCTCGCGCTGATAACATCGAACCCTTTGGCCTCGGGCCTCGTGCTGGCAGCGGGGGCGGCCATCGACGGGCACATCGCGCGGCGGGTGGGCGCGAGGAGCATGACGCCGCGCTTGTACGCGCTCGCGGCCCTCGTCCTCATCGCCTGCATCCTGCTCTCGTGGATATTTCGATGAAGTGCCCGGTCAGATGCGGCAGGCGGCCCTGCCGCGCTTCTCCAGGTATTTCTGGTGATACTCCTCGGCCTTCCAGAACGTGCCCGCCGGCGCTATCTCGGTGACGATGGGGGCGTTGAACATCCCGGACGCCTCCGCCTTCTTCTTCGACGCCTCGGCCTCCCCCCTCTGCTCCGGGGTGTGGTAGAAGATCACGGAGCGGTACTGCGTGCCCACGTCCGGTCCCTGCCGGTTCAGGGTGGTGGGGTCGTGCATCGACCAGAACGCGTCGACCAGCTGCGAGTAGGTGACGACGGACGGATCGAACTCCAGCTCCACCACCTCAGCGTGGCCGGTGCGGTCGGTGCACACGTCCTGGTAGGTCGGACGGTCCGTGGTCCTGCCCATATACCCCACTTGCGTCGACAGCACTCCCTTGATCTTGCTGAACGTCAGCTCGACGCACCAGAAGCATCCTGCGCCGAACGTCGCTCTCTGCGTCCCTTCGGTCATGAGCGTCCCTCTCGTTCCACAGAGTAGCGCGCAGTACTTAGAGATGCGGATTTTTCATAGCAGGTCCGATGGGGCTTGAAAAACAGCTTCTAAGAACATCGCCATTCGTCCATCGAAATGGAGATGCTCAACAGGAGAAGTGACAAGCGTGTTCCCGACGGAGAGGACGCCTCAGAACTATCGGGCCCGAGGGCTCGGCCGGCCTTCGTGTTCTGCGCCGGGGGCGGCGCGATCGGGACGGCCGCTGCCGGCACCGCCCGGTCCCTGGGCATGAGCGTGGCAGTAATGGACATCGACCCGGATTGCCTGGCCAGTAGATCGGATGATGTGGAGGTGATCACGCTGTCCGAGGTCGACCCGGAACGCATCGGCAGTATACAGTTCGTGGTCGGGGATTCCGTCGGCGGCCTTCTCCGGCTGTGCGAGACGAGGGTGCCGGACCTCATCGTCCCCGCCATGAGCGGCCACTTCGCGGCCAGGGTGGCCGTGGAATTCCTGGCGCGGAGGGGTGCCAGGGCCGTCCCGTGCACCTCCCTTCTGGACAGGACGGCCCGCAGGCTCCCCCCGGGCAAGATCCTGTCCCGAGACGAGGCCAACGCTGTGCTGGTTGTCAGCAACATGCCTGGGGGAGGGACATGCGAACCGGGCTGTTCCCAGCCGAGGAAGTGCCCGGTGACCGATGAGATCCGCAAGGCCCCCATGCACGAGCTCATCGGGTCGATCATCGCGGAGGAAGCGGACCGCTCCACGGTGCTGGCCGTGGGTACGCTGGGGGAGATAGGCGTGATCCAAGGGCCGGACCTCCATAACATGCTTGGCCGGCTGGAGCCCCTCGGGGACGGCCCCACCTTCGCCCTGGCGACCGCATGCAAATGCCATGGGATCGTAAACTTCCTGGCAACGGGCCGCGTTGAGCGCGATGGCGTCTAGGCGTTCCCATGATGGCCTTTCTCGACGTGGACGCATGCCTGGGAGTAAAGATTTATGTAGGCTAGGACATTAACCTGACCCACATAGGGGCCCGTAGCTTAGTCTGGTGGAGCGTCAGGCTCATAACCCGATGGTCGCCGGTTCAAATCCGGTCGGGCCCACCTCTATGCGCAACCATATGCCTCAATTTCGACCGTCAGCTAGCTTACCTTAATCGACCCCGCCGAAGCCAGTCGAATACGGGGAGCGTGTTCTGTTTGGCGGATTGCTCAAGTATGAAATGCTGTTACTGACATCCAGACACAGCAAGCCGGACAGGGACCGATTGGATCCGTCCGGTTCACCGACGGGCCGAAGACGTTCTGGTCTCAGTGCCAGGCCGCATGAATGCGAGAGCAAATATTGCCGATGCCGACAGCAGGCCCACGCCCATCGCCCCGAACCCTCCCAGGTACCCCAGAGCGGTGGCGGCCACCCCGCCGACGATGATGGGGCCGGAGGCCTGTCCGACATCCATCACGGTGCTCAGGAAGCCCATCGCCGACCCTGAGCCGGAGCCGGTGCAGAGGTCAGACACCAGAGCAGCGGTGGACGAGGTCACGGCGGCGAACCCCAGGCCGAACACCACCGACAGAAAGATCAGCACGATGGGGTCCTGCGTAAGGGGCATGACCAGTAGGGCCAGTCCTCCCACCGCGCATCCGCCGCTGATCAATCGGTCCCGCCCCTTGTTGTCTGACATCCTGCCCAGGATCGGCTTCGCGAATATCACCGTGAGGAGCTGGGCGCCAGTGATGAGGACGATCCAGCCAAGGTCGATGCCCACCGAGTCTGCGTAGATCACTATGAAGAACTCGAACCCGCCATAAGCGAGGTATTGCATCGCCTCCACGGACGAGGCTACCAGCACCAGCCTGTCCCTCACTATGGATCGGAGCTGGTCACGCAAGGGTGTGCCAGCGACGGCATCCCGCTTCTCACCGTCCCTCCCGCCGCGGTAGATGAAGGCGATGGCCAGAAGTGCCGATACGCCAGCGATGCCGACAATCCAATAGACGTCGCGATAGTTGCTGTTGGTCAGCAGGAGGACCGCTCCGCCCAGGAATGGCGCGAGCCCCCTCCCCACAATGGTCACGGACGAGAAGAAAGAGACTTTCGCAGCCTTCTGATCGCGGAACGTGTCGACGATGGCCGCGTTGGCCACGGTCCCGAAGATGGCGGTGGCGAAGCCGTGATAGAAACGCACTGCCATGAGCTCGGCCGGCGTGCTCACTATCAGGTAAAGGAACGGGGCAGTGGCAAACACCGTGCCCGCGGCGTACATTACCTTCCTTCGTCCGAAGCGGTCCGAGAGCGAGCCCGCGGGGAGGGAGACCAGTATCCCAGGGATGGTGGAAGCGGCGGCAATGAGGCCGAGCATGGCCTGGTCCGTCCCCAGGCTGAGGGCGAACAGTCCCAGCACAGGGTTCTTGGACATGGTCGAGCTGAGTATGGCCAGGCCGCCAGCCAGGCTCAGACCGTAGAAGAACTTGTCCCGCTCCTTCAAATCCTCACTCTCTATCCATCCCCATAGGCCAATATAATGATGTCTCGGCCCATTCTAGGTCCTCGACGGGAAGAATATGAGCATGGGTAAGAAGACATCGATCTCAAATGGCATGTCAGGTGCTTTGCGTGCAGGAGCCACGTCCGGTGCCGTAACGAGAAAAGGAAGTGGAGCCGGAAGTGGGTGCGGCTGGTCGTGAGCATGAGGCCGTACGCCTCCTCGTTCGTATCGGCATCCTGGACGGTCACGAGCACGAGGCCGTCGGCATTGAACTTGAAGGGCAGGGTCATCTGGCCAGCACCCCTTGGTCCTTAAGGTACTTCTTCACATCGCCCACAGTATAGTGCCGCAGTGGAATTCGATCATCTTTTAAATTCAATTCGATTGTTTTCGCATCTATAGCTAGCTTATTATGTAAACAATCGATTGCATGCATCATCGACATGAACGAACGCAGGACCATCTCGCGAGAGGTAGGGGGATAGAAGCAAGGACCGGGGTGCAATAATTACATATTTCACTGAAAGTTCTAGAATCCGTTTAGTCGGGAACCGATCATGGCTATAAATCATAGGCAGGCCAGTGTCAATGGAACTATGAGAATGATCCTATGGTGGTTGATCGCTGGTTCAAAGGGCGGAGTCAATCGCGCGAGGATTATCATGGCACTGCACGATCGGCCGTTCAACGCTCACCAGCTCAGCGAAAGAGTGGGGCTGGACTATAAGACCGTGCGACATCATTTGAAGTTACTTTCCGAAAATGGGATCGTCGAATCAAATGCGGGAGAGAGATATGGGGCCATGTACTTCTTGTCCAACAACATGGAAGGAAGCTATGATCTTTTCACAGACATCTGGAACAAGATCAAGGATAAGTCGGATGAGGGAAAAGGGGAGGAGTGAAGGATGGACCTGGAGACCTTAGAGATTCTGCTGATGTTGAGCATCGAGGTTGTCAATATCGCCCTACTGCTGGTGCTCATGCACACCTTTTGGACCAACTACCGTCAACTACGGTCCCCGTTCACCCGAGGCTTGTTATTGTTCGTAACAGCTTTTTTACTGAAAAGCATCCTCTACCTGGGCTTTTTCGCGTCCCTGGCTTACGATCAGATATATGGAGGACGGCCTCTTCCTGACGATGATGTATTCTTCATATTCAACATCTTCGAGACCATAGCGCTGATCATCCTCATCCGAGTTACCAGGGAATAATCGGGCAAGATTTGGGCCTGATTCTGGCATTTTCCCATATATCAGGGGAGAAATAGGCCTGCCTGAGGAAGGAATGACGGAACATATAACTGCCCGGCATTTGACCAGGGGCTTTACGGTTTCAGGCAGGTTGATGCGGCCAATAGCGAACTGGACCATGATTGTGCTCGATCCGCAGACCGTGAGGGTTGGGTACGAACAATGATATTAGATGCGCTGAATCAGCTGGTCATTGATTTCGTTTCTTCTTCGGGTTACCTGGGATTATTCTTTGCCATGTTCATCGAGGGGATCATCACACCCATACCCAGCGAGGCCATCGTGCCCTTCGCCGGCTATCTCGCCTCCACTGGACAACTGAGCCTCATCCCGGTTGTTCTGGCCGCGACCATCGGGGCGACCTGCGGCTCCACAGTGTCCTATTGCCTGGCAAGATGGGTGGGACGCCCGTTCGTCCTGCGCATTGGGAAGTATATCGGCATAAACGAGAACACCATCGGCAAGGCGGACCGATGGTTCGAAAAGTACGGGACCCGTGGGGCGCTCTTTGGTCCCATGTTTCCGGGGATACGATCGATCATAGCCTATCCTGCAGGACTGACCAAGATGAACCTGAAGAAGTATGTTCCGTACTTCTTCATGGGTAGCCTGGTGTGGAATTCCACCTTGACCATCGTGGGTTATTATCTGGGAGACGGATGGATAGAGTTCTGGAAAAGCACGGCAAATTTCGACGTTATAGTGCTCTCGGTCCTGGCGGTTGGCATCATAGGTTTCCTGGCGTATCGACACTATAACAAGAAGAGCATTGCTCCTGAACCCAAGGAGTGAACGCATGATGGGTGAGAGGGTATCTGTTGTTACCTCCGCATTGCACTAAAGATACAGATGATACCGATCATAGAACACACTACCTGGAAAGACGCCGACCGAATCCGACCGGGACCTCCACATGCGGCTATTTTTCTCAACTTTTTCAGACGATGAGCATCGTTCTGTTGCTGAGGAGGAAGCCATGGTCGTTGGTCCAGTGCCAAGGCCCAGGCCGCTAACTGAGCGTGTTCTTGTAGACCCTTCCGCCCTTCATGATCACGCGGAAGTTCCTCCCGGGGTCTGCGACAAGATCGAGGTCCTCCAAGGGATCGCCGTCGACCAGGAGAAGGTCGGCGTAGGCGCCCGCCCTCACCACCCCCAGGTCCCCTTTCTTGTAGGGGTCGCGAGGCCCGCACATCTTGAGCAGCTGCGCGTTGTCGTGCGTGGCCATCTTCAGCGCCTCGAACGGCGTGTACCACCTTTTCAACTTGGCCAGCATCTTTCCGTCCCTCTCGGCGAGCGGGGGGCTGAACAGCACGTCGGTGCCGAACGCCGTCCTGATGCCGTACTTCCTGGCCCATCCGTACACCCGGTGGGTCCCCGATGACATCTCGAGCTGCTTCTTCCGGTTCTCCGACCCCTCCGGGAAAGGAACGGCGTCCTCGTCGTCCAGGAAGGGCTGGGTGGAGAGCCAGATGCCTTTCTCGGCGATCAGCTTGGCGGTGGGTTCGTCCATCATCTGCCCGTGCTCGATGCTCCTGACCCCCGCCCGGAGGGCCGTCCGGATGGAGCGCGAGGTGTACACGTGGACCGAGACATAGGTATTCCACGTGGCCGCCACGTCCACAGCGGCCTTCAGCTCCTCGTAGGTATACTCCCCCACGTCGATGGGGTCGTAGTCCGAGGCGACCCCGCCTCCGGCCGCCAGCTTGATCTGCGTGGCCCCCATGCGCAGCGACTCCCGGGCGCGCTTGATGACCTCAGGGATGCCGTCGGCCAGGGCAAGATGGCCCGACCGGTACATGTTCAGATAATCCGGCAGCGGCTCGGCCGCGCTGGTGGGAACGGCCGAGTACGGCCGGAAGTCGGTGTGACCGGAGGTCTGCCCGATGATGGGGCCGGAGGGGTAGATCCTGGGCCCGGCGATGAGGCCCTCATCGATGGCGCGCTTCAGGCCGAAGGAGCTGCCTCCCATGTCCCGCACCGTGGTGAAGCCGTTCATCAGGACCTTCTCGGCGTTCTTGGCCGCCCGGATGTTCACGTATCCCTCCGGGACGCTCATGCCCTCGGCGATGGTGATGCTAGCGAACATCGAATGATAGTGGGCGTTGATCAGGCCGGGCATGAGGGTGCGCCCGCCCCCGTCGATGACCGCCGCCCCCTCCACATCGATCCTGCCGTCAGACACCAACTTGATCATCTCGCCTTCGACCAGAACGCAGGCGTTCTTTACGCGCCTCTTGTGCGCTCCGTCGAAGACGCTGACATTGGTGAATAGGACACTTGCTCCGCTCGATCCATCGGCCAGCATTGCTGATTCCATATCATTCATCCTCCACGGAAAGCAGTCATATCTTGACAAATGACCACTGCTCATTATTCTTACATTGCTGCCATGCTATGCGGCCTAAACCCATCATCGACAGGAACGATTGTATCATCTCCAGCAGTCCACTCGTTGCAGAAATACAATTGCTGGCCTCTCCGACGTCACCGATGGGACCTTTGCACTTTTTAGTCCGGATAACAATGTTGAAACACGTGGCCTCGAACGTCAAGGCCATGGTGCTCAACGTCCCTTCGCTCCCTCACTGGGCATGCTGGCAAGTATCGCTCCTTGCAAGAGCAGGCCATGATCCAGGCGCCTGACCATCTTCCCGGCCGGGCCGATGCTCAACGGCAAGGGAGGGATAACGTTATGAGTAGGCCAGAAGTTGGAACCCGCAAAAGTCTGGTTTTAATAACGTTGAGGTCCAGATGGATTACGGGGCAGAAGTGTGTGGCGATAAGAAAGATCGGCCGGTTGAACCTGTGCAATATTCTGGCCTGGACCCTGATGATAACCGTGAACGGGCTGGCGGGAAACACTGCCATACTGGGCGGAAAGACGACTGGGGAAATATCTAACGCGAACCCCACACTGATCACCCCCGCGGGATATGCGTTCGCGATCTGGGGTGTTATCTACATCCTCCTTGGGGTGTTTGTTGTATATCAGGCCTTGCCGCACGTTCGTGACAGACCGTTCCAAAAAAATATTGGGTGGCTGTTCATGCTGAGCAGTGCATCGAACATATTGTGGCTTTTCGCTTGGCAATACGAATATCTCGTTGTTTCCGTTGTCATCATGTTCGTCCTCCTGGCCGTCCTCATCACGATCTATGTCCGTCTGAATGTCGGGAGAGCGAAACTAGGATGGGGAGAGCGATTGATGGTCCATCTTCCCTTCAGCGTCTATCTTGGGTGGATAACCGTTGCCGCTATCGTCAATGTGGCAGCGACATTGGTTTCGATCGGATGGGACGGTTTCGGTATCGAGCCGGAGCTCTGGGCGGTCCTGATGATCCTGGTCGCAACGACGATAGCGATCCTCGTTGCGGTCACCAGACGAGATGTCGCTTACGAGCTGGTCATCATTTGGGCGCTCGTGGGCATCGGCGTCAATCAAAGTTCGAACCAGGTCGTGGCATTCATGATCTCGATATCCATAGCTGCAGTGGTGGCCGCTTTAATCGTCAGCATCTTTCTCAATGGGTCAGAAATCAGGAGGGCCGTTGGATAGGTATCGATGGATGCATGCTTAGATTTCACTCGCGGAGAAATGTGCATTGTCCCGAGGGCCGAAACGGTCCAGGGTATTGTCTCAGGGCGAGGTAAACATCAGTTCGGCCGAGAAAACCGGAAAACAGCTAGAGCCGGGGGCGAGGCTCGAACAGCAGCACCCTTATCGTCCGTTGATCGCCTTGTCGAACGGAGAGCGAGCCCTCGTCTCGCCATGCTCACGGCCTGGCCAGTGATCGCAGTGGATGTCCCGGATCGTCTATGCGAAGACACTGACGGCCTCTATCCTTCGCCAGGCTGTCCAGCATCGCTTCCGCCTGCTCTAGGTCCTCTCCGCATTCGATTGCCCGGAACTGGAGCCATTCGTTCGGCCTCTAAGAGAGAGGGGTCCGCCATGGCGGGGCGCCTGCATGAGATCGCCCCTGCTCACTGCGGCTTCACGTCGGCCTGCTCGGGGCCTCCGCAGTAGTACTTGCCCTTGATCGATATTAGCAGCCTGACCACCAGCAGCAGCACCGGCAGCTCGATGACCTCGGGGATGATGATGGCGGCCTGGATGAGCGGCTGGTCCGGGAACAGGCCCACCGCGATGGCGAGACCGATGGGCGAGTTCCTCGCTATGGTGGTGCAGCTCAGGAGCGCGCACTCCCCGTACTTGAACCCCGCCTTCTTGCTGACTATCTGCGACAGCGAGAACGCGATGATGAACAGCAGCGCGGTGGGGATGAAGATTATCGCGAGGGTGTCGAGGTTCTCCAAGATCACGTCGGTCTGGGAGGCGAAGATGAAGAAGATGATGACCACGAGAGTTAGGACCTGGAGGTTCGGGAGCACCTTGCCGAGCACGTCGTCCCTCCACTCCACTGATTTTGCCTTCTTCATGGCCCACCGGACCGCGCCGGCCAGGGCGAAGGGCAGGATGATGAACACCAGGAACGTCTCCACCAGGGCGGACACCTGGAACGGGACTACCAGGCCGGCGAACAGGAAAAGGTACACCGGGATGAGCACGACCTGGAGGATGAGGTTCGTAGGCAGGAGCGCGAGGCCGAGCGGCACGTCCCCCTTGGCCATGGAAGTGAAGATAAGGAACCAGTCGGTGCAGGGCGCTATCGAGTACAGAATGAACCCCACGAATACCGCCGGGTACGGGCCCAGGAAGATGAGGGCCAGGGCAAAGGCGGTGAGCGGGATGACCACGAAGTTGAGGAACCAGGCGATGCCGAAGAAGCGCACGTTCCTTAGAGAGCGCAGGACATCGCCGAACTGTGCGCCCAGCACCAGGCTGAACACCAGCAATATGAGGAAGAGGTAGACCACCAGGTCGAACCAGTCCTGCACCAGCCCGGGGAGGGTCATTCCGAAGATCAGGCCCGCCGCAATGGCGACGATCAAAAGGAGAGGTCGAGCACGGTCAAGGGTGCTCAGCGAAGGCTCGGACATTAGAAGTTCCAGCTGTCGTTCAAGATATAAGCATTACGTTGAGACGTAGTTAAACAATCGTTCAGCCAGCACACTGGCAGGTCAGCAGATCAGAAAGGAGAAGAGGTCGGGAGACCTCATTTTAGAACAGAGGTTTATTGGATCTCGACCTTCTTGCGGGGCACTGAAGCCTCTTCCTTCTTGGGGAGGGATATGCGCAGCAGCCCATCCTCCATCTTGGCCGACGCCTTGGAGGTGTCGACGCCCTCCGGCAGGGGGACCTGGCGATAGAACGAGGCCCGCCCCCTCTCTCGGCGCACGAAGCCTTCGCCCTGCTCCTCTGCGCTGTTCTCCTTCTCCGCCTTGATGATCAGGAAGTCCTCGCTTATCTCGATGGACACTTCCTCCTTCTTCAGGCCGGGGAGCTCCGCTTCAGCTACGTATTCCTTTCCCTCGTCCCGAATGTCCATCGTGGGCAGGCGGCATGAGGCGGACCCCGGGGACACGGCGTCCATGAACCCGAGCCTGAAGTCGTCGAACATGCGCTCCATATCTCTCAGCACTCCGCTGGGGCTCAAGTAGCCCACGGGGACCGAGTCGCCATCTCTCTTGTGCATGGCCATTGTTTGAACCTCCTTGACATCTAATTAACCGCAGGTTGATAACCTACTAGGCGAATATGTCAACGCATCTATAAGAAAGTTGCTTTAACAGAGATGACGGGAGGGAGCGCCAAGCGATCCAATGGGCCCCTGGACCTCAGGAGCTGCTCTTGTCCAGCAGGTTCAGGTAATTGGTGAGGGACTTCAGCGATTCCCTGATGTCGTTCGACGCCACGTACGCGAACCTCTGGAGGTCGGCGTTGAACTTGGCGAGGTCCCTGGCCTGCTGCTCCAGGTTCTTCTCGATGTCCTTCTGGTGCGATATGTCGGTGAATATCGCCACCGCGCCGATGGTCTTTTCCTCCGGGCCCACTACCGGCGTGGCGCTCATGAGCACGGTCGTCTCCTTCCCGTTGGCGCGCCTGACCACCGCCTCCCCGCTCACGGTCTTCTTCTCCAGCAGCGCCCTGGCCAAGGGGTGCTCCTCGGGGCTCAGGGGGCTCATGTCGTAGGGGTCCAGCAGGCCCCACATGGAATACTCCTCGATGCTGCCGGGCATGCGGCCGCCGGTGGGGAAGATGCGCCCCAGGGCGGTGTTCCCCATGGTGACCTTTCCGGAGGGCCCCTCGGAGATGGCTACTCCCGCGGGCATCTGACTGATGACCGCCTCCAGGTGGGCCTTGGCGGTCTCCAGCTTCCTTTCCAGGTTCTTCATCTCGGTGATGTCGTGGTCGATCTCCACCGCGCCGATCACCTTGCCCAGCCGGTTCCTGATGGGGGCGGCCGAGTTAATGACCGTGCCGCCCTTCCCGTCGAAGCTCTGGTAGTTGATGATGGCGCCGATGACGGTCTCCCCCTTGCGGACGGCCCGCACTATCGGCCAGTCATCGACCTTCAGCCGCTCGCCGGTATCCGGCCACCAGCCGTTGTAGTCCCCATACTCCTCGATGTTCCGGGGGAGCGGGACATTGTCACCCCAGATGCGGGGGCCCACCTTGCTTATCTCCATGATGTGGCCCTCCGCGTTGCTGAGGTATGCGCCCACGGGGACCGATTCCAGAAGGGCCCGCACCTGGAGCTGCTCCTCCTGGATGGCGGTTATCAGGCGAGCGACCTTGCGGCTGGACCTCTCCCAGTCGGTGACGTCTATCAACAGGCAGGTGACGTCGGAGGATTGGCCCGAGGGAACGAGGACCACCTGCCAAAATGTCATCACGCCGTTCCTGATCCTCTCCTGGATGCAGCCGTGGATGAACGGCTCGCCGGACGCCTGGACCTCCCTGATGATCGTTTCCGGGTCCCCCTCCACAGTATGGGACGCGGGATAGTAGGGCGGCATGCGCAGGATGCCGATGCCCCTGTACCTCTTGGGCACGATGGCATTGTACGTCCCGTTGGCGTACTTGACGCGGAGGCTCTTGCCGTCCAGCACGGCCATCCCTATCGTGGTTATTCCGATGGGGGTGTGCGAGTTTATGGTATCGCTGTCCCGGGACCAGATGTACCGGTCCTCGCTGAACGCCAGCGACAGCGCGGCGCCCAGCTTCCGTATGAGGTTCTTTCGGGTGACCCCATAAGGAGGGACCGGGATGCGATGGGCGAAGGTCAGCACGCCGAACACATCGCCGCGCACATGGAGGGGGATGGCCACCAGCGCGCGTACCCCCCAGGTCTCGTCGAGGTCGGGGACGGAGCCGGGAGCGTAAAAATCGTTGAGTTCGAATATGGACTTCTGCTTGGATATCTCCTTCATGAGATCGAGCTGCTCTTCCAGGAATATACTGTCCCTGGGAGAGTCGTTGGCACCCACCAGATATTTGGGGGACCAGTACTCGTCCTGCCGGAAGGTTATCGTGGCGATGTCCGCGCCCAGGGCCTTGGACATGTCCGTGAGGACCTCGGGGATCGCACGGTCGATGTCGTAAGATGACTGCAACTGGAGGAGGGCGTCGTCCAGCTGGGCGCTGAACTCCCTCTCCTCCTCCAGCTCGGTAACGTCCTGGAACGAGGCCATGATGTTCCCGACGTTGCCGTTCCCGTCCATTATGGGCGAGATGGTGCACTCGTAGTGCTTCGGGTGGATGGCCCCGGATATTCCCATCCGGGTGGTCATGCTCTGCTTCTCTTCCAGCACGTGCTTGAAGCAGCCCTCGATGGGGGTCTTGACTTCAGCGGGGAGCTCCACTTCCCCCCACAGCTTCCCCATCAGCTGATCGACGCTCAGCCCCAGGGCCTTGGCCATAGATGGGCTGACATACAGGAGCCTGCCATCGGTATCCACCGCCAGGTCCAGGGAGGAGCTTTGCGAGAGCATTCCTTCGAACAGCAGATTTCGGTCCATCGGAGAGCACCTTGCGCGAATGATTACCCAATGGGTTCCAGGGATTTAAGCATTGTATATCTATGCATCCGATAGTCAACGATTCATCATGCATTTATCACCATTCCTAAACGATCATCTAGGACATTTTTCCCAGAGAGCCGATACAACCGCCGACCGGATCGTTAAAGTGCGCGTTCGTTTGGGTTTTGGTCCCGCTGTCGACCATACGGGCGTACCGGCATGTCGATAAAACAGAAATATTGTATACATATGCAAATGTTAATAAGCTATACCGACAATGTCCCAGCATGGACCGCGACGACAGCGACGACTCGTCAGTGACTATATCCTACAGGGTCGCCAAGGGCATCGCCGAGCAGATGGACGAATACGTGAAAAAGAAGAAGTTGTTTAGGAACCGTTCCGAGTTCAGCTCTATGGCTGTTCGATACTTCCTCGAGCACCTTCACGAGACCGACGAGAAGAGGGTGTACACTCAGAGGATAGATGTTCAGCGTCTTTTAGAGCAAGGGAAAAGTGTCTGAACTCGTCCTCGACGAACTTCCTGTGCCTCTCATTGAGCAGCTCGGCCACATGGGGGTCCATCGTCCGGGGCACCTTGAGGATATATTCGATCTCTCCAAAATACAGGCCGGCCATCTCTGATGGGGATGTGTTCTCAAGCATGTCCCTGGTCCGGTCCTCGATCGACCCCGGTGCTGCCACCTCGCTTCTTTTTGCCATGTTTTGCCCCCAATGACTGCGATCATCCGATTTGCTGAAAAGGTGAACACGAAGTGGGTAGATATAACTAACTACCAAATCCACTCATTTTTCCATCTTTTATCTAGCAAAATTGGCACATTCTATACAATCGAACATTTCAACGCCAATTGCCCCATGGATTGTCTACCTTTCCCACATTCCGATGATCGCATACGTTTGTGTACGATAAGAATAATTTCAAAGCACTATAAGAATTTAATCGGTAGATGTAGATTTTAATTTTATCTCAATGCCTAGAATAAATGGCTCTCCCCCGATTTAGCCGTGGGGAGAGGCATCCAGCCGCGCGGAAGCTCGGCCGGTGAGAGGCGGGGCCGCGTCACTGCTCAGCCGCGGCCATTGCCGGGGCCGGCCCCAGGTTCGGGGCGGGCCTGCCGGAATACATGGCGCTCCATACCGCCATGACCGCCACGCCGATCTGCAGAGGATCGTGCACGATGAGCCTGGCCCTCTCCTCGCCCTCCCGATCGAAGCCGTAGGGGACCCCGGGCGAGGCTATGATCGCGCCTTCCCTGATCCAGGGCCCGGGGATCCGGGCGGGGGAGGCGTTGAAGATGAGCTCGGCATTCCTGATCCCTTCCTCGGGGTCCTCGATGACGGTAACGCCGAACCGCTCCCGTGCCAGGGCCGCTTTCGCCGGGTCCGTGTCGACCGCCGAGACCCTGGCTCCGGCGGCGCCGAGCCATTCGATGACCCACTGCCCCATCCTGCCGGCCCCTATCACCAGGACGTCCTTCCCACGGAGGCCCCCAGCGGCCATCTCCAGCGCGGTGCAGTAGCCCAAGGCGGTGGAGCGGCTGTTCTCCGAGAACATGCCTCCCTGGACATTGAAGGCAATGAACTCCTCGTCGTCGGCGATGAATATTATGTCAGCGCCCTCGGCAATGGCCTCGGCCATGCCCGCCACGTCCCCTTTCCGCGTCACGAAGCTGCTCATCCCCAGATGCTGGGTGACGGCGCACACCGAGCGGCAGAAGGTGGGGATCACCCCGGCCCCGCTGGACACGGGCACCGCGGCGACCTTCAAGGATGCGAGGTCGAGATCGTCCTTGCAGAGCCTCAGGGCCTCGAAGGCAAGGTCCTTCAGGCTCACGCCCAGCTTTCTCTGGAGGTCCCCGTCGCGGCCATGAAGGGTGAACGGCACCTCCTCGATCATCACGGGGGTCAGGCGGGTCACGTGTACCCCTCCGGCTCCGGGTCGATGTACTGGGTGATGTTATTCTCGTCGATAATGTTCCGCAGCGCCTTCATCCTCTTGTCCCAGGCTTGCGCGGGGGTGCTGCCGGAGCATATCATGGTGGCCCTCCAGGTCCCCTTGCCCGGCCGGTAGTCGGTTATCATCTCATCGGAGCCGAACAGGCCGGGAACGAGCCGGGGATTGCGGACGTCGGCGAAGCCGCCCTCGCCGCAGGACCTCATGGCCCTCCCTTCCACCACGAAATGCTCGTAGACGGCCGCCCCGCCCCCTCGGACGGACGGCTTGGGCAGGTTCCCCTTGACGAACACCTCCGCCAGCATCTGGACCATGTTGATGCCGTGAGAGGCCAGCACCGCCGCGGGGGTCTGGCTCGGTATCCTGGCGTCGATCTCCAGTATCTTGGGCATCCTCTTGCAGACGATGGCCTCGACGTCCATGATGCCCCTGACCCTCAGCTCGGAAGCTATCCTCAGGCTTGCCTCGGCGAACTCCTCCTCCACGCGCATGTCGCGGTCTACCCAGGGGGAGCGCACCATCTTGCAGTCGTAGGCGTCGTCGAGGTAGATCTGGGTGGTGACCAGGGGCACGAATTCCTCGCCGTTGCCGATGACCTCTATGGATATGGACGGTCCGTCCACGAACTCCTGGACCACGCACTCGTCGCCCATCCGGCGGATCCTCTCCTTGCCCGCCTCCAGCTCGCCGTTGTTGTGGGCGCAGGTGACGCCGGCGCTGCCCGATTCCCCCGAGGGCTTCACCACCGCGGGGAACCCGCACTCCGGCCAGGAGGAGGGCATCGGCACCTTCAGGCGCCTCATGAGATCGTTGGAGCGGACCTTGGAGGAGGAGACCTGGTAGGCGCTCATATCGAAGATCAGGGGGACCTTCAGGTCCTTGAACAGGCGGACCAGGTGAGTCAGCGTCGCGAGGTCCTCGTTGGCCGGCAGCACCGCGTCACAGTCGGCGAACACCTTGGCCGCGGCCTTGTCGTCCTTGATGGTGTCCATCACGATCCCGTGGTCCGCCAGCGAGAGAGCGGGAGCGTCGGCTCGGCGGTCCACGACCACCACCTCCATGCCCGCCTTCTTGGCCAGGTACGCGGCCTCCATCCCCTGAAGTTTGCCGCCTACTATCCCCAGCTTCATCAGACCACTCCCTCAACGGAGATCCTGCTCTTCCATCCGTCCACGAGGCCGCGGTACTCGCCCGGGGACGCCACGCGGACATCCAGTTCGTCGAGCATGCGCTCGATGCTACCCGCGGACCTGTCGCCGGTGTCGATGTCCAGCTCGTGTTGTGCCACCCCGGCCAGCCCCTCCCGCGGAGGGATTATGGACGTGATCACGTTGGCTCCCGCGTCCAGGCGGGGCCTCAGACCCTTCGCGCCCTCGATGTCCAGCGATGCGGGGATCAGCTTGTCCTGGTGGACCAGGCGCATGACCGCCAGGGTGACGAGTTCATCGAGGTACGGGGTGGGGGGGAGCAGCTCCATGGGGGTGTTCTTCTGAGGCACGAAGGTCATCGCCCTCACCTGTTGGACCCCCAGCTGCCCCATCGCTTCGATCGAGTCGGCGCGGTCCTCGATGCTCTCGCCCACGCCGATCATGATGCCTTCCTCGGTGAGCATGCCGGACCGGCGGGCCCACCTCTTCTGGTTCAGCCTGACATCGTAATCCTGATGGGGCCGCAGCCTCGAGAACAGGTCCTTATTGTGCGTCTCCTGGTAGCAGGCGAACCAGTCCGCCCCGGCGTCCCGGAGGGGCCCGAACCGCTCCTGCGGCAGGGTGCCCGGGGACGCCATGATGGGCAGGTCAGTGGTCTCGTTCACCGCACTGACCACTTCCAGCAGCGCATCCCAGTTGGACGGACCCCTGAACTGGGGGTCCTCTCCCATGGTGAGATCGATGAGGTGGACGCCAGCATCGTCCAGATCGGACGCGAGGGCCACCACTTCCTCCAGCCTCTTCCGGTATCTGACGCTCTCCTGGTTGGACCTCCTGTAAAAGCAGAATGAGCAGTCGTTCCGGCAGTGGGTGCTGAAATACACGAAGCCGTACAGGAACACCTTGTTCCCGAAGTTCCTCTCCTTGACAACTCTGGCCGTTTCGAAGAGGCGGCCCATCGATCCACTGTCCCTCAGGGACAGCAGGTAGGATACCTCATCTCGGGAGAGCTCCTCTCTGCCCACGGCCTTTCCCAGGATGACGTCGAGTTTTGCTTCCATGGCTCCACATCCTATATGTCGATCCTGGCGCCGTTAACGTAGACCAGGCTCCTTCCGACCTTCTTGATGTTCTGCTCTTTCGTCCGCATGAGCGCAATGCGCTCCAGGCCGAACCCCACGCCCGCCCACGGCTCGGTGATCCCATGGGGTTTGTCCATTGGCAGGGGCCCTACCGCGCCGGAGGCGAGCTCGACCCCGTCAACCTCCACGTCGATGGTGGTGCCGTACACCTCGGACCCTTCGACCACGAGCTCGTACGGCAGCCCCACCGCGTTCATGACGGTGGCGATGTGCTCCTTGAGCCGCTCCGTAGCATCGGCCTGGGGAGCGAGTTCTACGAGATTCAGCATGGTGAACTCCTCAAGGTGGTTGGACCCCCGGGACTCCTTCCGGAAGCAGGGGCCGATCTCGAAGAGCAGGAGAGGCGCGGGGACGGAGCGGCGCAGGTGCCTCATGAGGAAGTACAGGTTCGGGGCCAGCATAGGGCGAAGGGCCTTCTTGGGCCCGACCCAGAACACCTGGTTCCAAAGGGGATGGGATTCGTCGATCCCCATCTTGACCAGGCCGTCCGCGGGGATCATCATGGGGGTCTTGACCTCGATGAACCCCTTCGCCGCCAGGGCGCAGGCCAGGGTGTTCTCCAGGGAGCCTATGGGGTGGCGCTCGGGCGCCTCCGCGCATCGCCGGATCTTGGCGAGGTTGGCGCCCTGCAGGTCGGCGCTGATCCTCTGGAACGCCGACTCTCTTTCCGCTTCGGAAGAAAAAGCGAGGGACGGGTCCACGGTGCCTCCCATCTCACGGATTCTTTGGGCTTGTGCAGGTGTAAGACGTGTATCCATGGTGTCCCTCGGTCAGTCTCATCAAACTATTTCAGGGATTATGCCCTATGTGAATGGCGAAGTGCCCGGGAGTCGAACCCGGCTGCCGTGGCTGTAGAGGCCTGGTGGTCGCCGAACCAACACTCCATCCGTCGGCACGACTGCATGGCATTTCGAAGTTATAATTATTTCTATTTTGTAACTATATGCATTCATATTCTGATTTATTACCTGTTTTTATGATATAGTTGACATCATATGTAAGATAATGCCAAAGAAATGAAAAGAAAAAAGGCTCCCGCGGCCGGGAGCGATTGAAATAACGTTCCCTTCACTCCGTTTTGGGGCGGACCTCCGCTTCGACGGCCCCGGCCACGTGGTTCTTGCGCTGCGTGTAGAACCATATGGGCAGGTATAGCGACAGCACGATGATCCCGACCACTATCGCGGTGGACCCGAACTCCTGTCCGTTCAGGTACATGATGCCGATAAGGCACAGGGGGATGTTGAACAGCGCGAACGCCATCGCCACGAACTTCCAGCCCCGCGGCGCCTTGAACGGCCGGTCGAGCTTGGCCATTCCCGGATCGGTCCTGGCCTTCCAATACGCGGCCAGGCTGATGCCGTTGGCGCACGCGTATCCCATGGCCGAGGCAGCCAGAATGGCCGTGGGCGTTTCCAGGGTTATGAGCAAGAGATTGAACGCGCCGATCACCAGCATGGCCCTGACGGGCACGCCGTTGGAGTTCAGCTTGGCGAAGAACCGGGGAAGGTTCCCTTCCTGGGCCATGGAGTGCATGGCGGTCGAGGACCCCAGGTACGCGGTCTGGATGATGAGTACCATAGCCGCCATCAGCATGACGATCATTATCGCCCCGCCGAACTCGCCGAAGGCTATGTTGGCCACCGGCAGCAGGGGGGAGATGGGCTCATCGATGACCCCCTGGATGCCGAGCGTCCCGGTAACGGATGCCTGGACGAAGATGAACGTGAACAGGCATATCGCCCCGCAGGCGAACAGCGCCCTGGGAACGTCGAAACCGGGCCTCTTGTACTGAGGTCCGTAGATGGCCGCCGTCTCCCACGCACAGGCGCTCCACTGGGCGATGCCGAACAGCCCCAGGAGTATCAGTATGTGGTTCATGTCCCACTGCCAGTCAGTGGGCAGGATCGCGGTGGTGACGTTGGACCAGACGAAATCGCCGGTAACGAACGGAGCGATCGTGATTATGATCAGCGGGATGATGGATACCGCGGCAAGAACCAGTCCTATCCTGGCCCCGTTGGCAAGCCCGCGGGCGTTCACCAGGATGAGGAACGAGAAGATCACCGCTCCCGCCACCAGGGACAACAGGACATAGCTGACATCGGCCAGCGCCGGTATGAGGCCCTGCAGATAGCTGCCGATGAGCAGCGAGAATATGGCCAGCACCGGGTTCCAGGCGAACCAGTAAGCCCACGCGCTGAACCCGCCGATCAATTTGCCTCGATCATACTTCGAACCGTTCTTCTTGCTCCCGAAGACCTGCTGGGCGAACCCCGGCAGTCCGGAAGCTTTGGGGAACGTGGTAGCCAGCTCCCCGTACGCAAGGTTCTGCATGAATCCCTGGAAGACCGACATGGCCCACAGGATGATCGCCGCTGCCCACAGGTAGCTCGCGGTGTACCCTATAGATGGCAGTATCAGCAGGGGGACCCCCACGGCTATTGCCAATCCTTGTTTCCAGTCGATCGTCCTTCGCAACTCGTTCGGGTCGCAGACCGCAGCGCTCGCGTCTTTGGTGCACTGAGGACCGTTCTCCCAATCGATACCGCTGTTTTTCTCATCAGACGTTCTACTCCCCTCCTTTACCTTCTCCTCTCCGTCTAATGTTTGGAAGAAAATGACAGTGGAAAGGGTTTGAAAAAAATTAGAGAGACCAGATCACTTCAGCTGGTCCCTGAACTTCTGGCAGCAGTTGATCTTGAGGCCCAGAAGCTTCTCGATGTTCATCTTGGCGGCGATGCCCTTGGGCGCTCCTGCCACCGAGGTGATGACACCGATGCCACGCTCTTCCCTGACCTCCCTCATGACGTGCTCGTCGCTGAGGTCGGCGGCGGTGACCCCGAGCTTCTTGGCGACGAAGTCCTTGGCCGGACCGATCTTCATGTTCTTGGCGAACTGCATCCTCGCGACGAGGTCGCCAGCAGCCCTGATCCCGCTCATGCCGGAGGTCATTATGTGTGCAGTCGGCATACCCATAGGGTCGCCGACCCCAACCTATATGCCGTCGACGCCGGCCACCTCGACCATGGCCTTGCTGGCCCGGGAGACCGCATCGATGGGCGGGGTCTCGAGCATGGGAATACCGCCCACGCCCATGCCCATGTCGACATGGCAGGGGATCGGCGACACCTTGACCGTCTCCTTCACGAAGGCGACGGACCTGGCGAGGTTCCAGGGGGACGACTTGCTGGTGTTGGTGTTCACCACGGGGCCGAACACGTTGGCGCCCGCCTTGGCGATCAGCTTCACCTGCTGGTGGGGCCACAGCCCTGCCAGGACGGTCCCGTCGTAGGTAAGCTCTCCGTGCATGCCCAGGACCATCTCGCCGGCCATGCCGGCCTCGATGAACATCTCGGGGTACTGCTTCCTCAGCGCCTCAATGGCGTTCAGGGTGGCGTACATGTCCCCGTCACCGGCCGCGCCGGTGGTGTCGAAGTTGACGCCGTCGGCGCCGGACTTCATCATGCGCTGCATGATCCAGACCATGTCGCGGGTCAGGTGCTCCGCGGAGTGCTCGGTGGATTCCTGAGCTTCCTTGATCTTGAACGCCTTCATCAGGTCCCCGGGGTTCTCGAAGGGGCCGTCAGGGGTGTAGTAAAGGCCCATGTTGGACATGGCGCCATAAAGCACCGGGACGATCATGTTCTGCTGGCAGACCTCCATGGTCTGCATCTCCTGGGCGATCACGGGCTTCACTGGCTTGAAGCTGTAGTCGATGTGGCCCAGCTCCATGGTGTCCGCTCCCATGGCCCTCTCGTGGAACATCATGCCGACGAGACGGCTGGAGGGGATGCCTACCCCGCTGTTGCCCTGGTCGCCGTCCAGCCTTATGGTCCCGATGTCGTGAGTGACCGGCACTTCCTTACCGGGCTCCACGCCGACCATCCTGCCCGGAAGGGTCAGGATCTCCATCAGCTTGTCGAGGTCGGCCGAGCTCAGAGCAGGTATGGAGCCGAGCTCGGCTGCATCGTTGGAGCCTTCCTCAAGGTCGCTCTTGATCTGCTCCTTGGTCATGAAGAGGCGCTTCCCGTCGCCTCTCCGCAATTCGTATTCTTTCGCCATTTTCATCACCATTCATCGAGCTTACGCAAGCAGCTGGGCGGCCTTCCTGACGGCCTCGCCCGCGTTCTCTCCGTACGCGTCGGCGCCGATCTTGTCCGCCCAGGCCTGAGTGGCTGGCGCACCGCCGACCATGACCTTGACCTTGGCCCTGATGCCTTCCTCGACCAGAAGATCAATGCACTCCTTCTGGCTCTGCATGGTCGTGGTCATTAAGGAGGACATGCCGATGATCCGGCCGTTCTCCTTCTTCGCGGTTTCAATGAAGTTCCTGATGGGGACGTCCCTGCCGAGGTCGATGACCTTGTAGCCTGCGCACTGCAACATCGTAGAGACGATCGACTTGCCGATGTCGTGCACATCGCCTTCAACGGTCCCGTTGACGATGACCGCCTTGCTTCCACCGCTCGCATCCTTGGGCAGGTCGCCCTCGATGAGCTTGACACCGGCCGTCATCGCGTCCGCAGCTACCATAACGTGAGGGAGGAACAGCTTTCCCCTTTCAAAACGAGTCCCGACCTCGGTCATTCCTGCAGCCAGGGCGTTAATGATATCCTCAGCTTTCATCACTGATCTGGCCTTGCTGACAGCGGCCAATACCTTCTCTTTGTTGTATGCGACAATCGAATCTATCAATTCGATTCTTGCAGACTCTGCAGTGGTCATTTCATCCTCCTTCAAATTTGGGAGAATAGGCCATAGGTTGTCCAATTCTCTAAATCGCCTTATGTATTCAATGATACATGAATCTTTGGGCAATCATATGAATACATATTATTTCTAATCTTAACTTTTTGGCTCAAAAACACATCATAAATATAATATCGCATGTAACAAAATAGATACTGGATGCATAGGAATAGGGCAATAATCAGTGGAAATATAAAACTTCCATACAACTCGTATTATTTACATATGAATACACTTAGATGCGATTAGCCAGAGACCAAGAAGATGAAAGACTGCATCGACAGAGAAGGATGCATGCCTTTTGACCGCCGACAGCCGCGCGGACGGCAGGCGATGCCGGCCTGAGATCGGAGGAAGGGCGCAAGAGACGCCGCATGGTAAAGACCGTCGACCCATTGTCGAGAGTTATTTCTATTGAGCACATAAGCGGCAGATGAACAAAGATAGAGGTTACGAACGAGGCCGGGCCCGCTGTGGAAGTTGAATTTTACGATGCTCGGGGGACGGCCCGTTCTGCTGCTCCAATAATCCGACGAGCTAAAAATAAAAAATTAAAAGGTTTGTGAGGCCGGGACCGTCCCTTAGAACTTGGAGACGAACGTCCTGGCCTGCCAAAGGGCAATGGCCGCCACCACCAGAACGGCGATGAAGAACAGCATCTCTGAGTTCGGGAATAGGCCTTCGGCGAACAGCGCGTTATATGCGTCGAATGCTTCCTGTGATTGCATATGGTTCTACCTCCTCACAGATTGGTGAAACAAGACTCTTTGGCCTTGGTCCTTCCATAGTCAGTGATGATGTACTTGTGCAGAAGGGCGTTCTTCTTGTACTTGCCCTCGTCGTCCATCCTCACATCGATCTCCTTCAGCATTCCGCCCGCAGCAAGCTCGATGAGGTTCCAGTTCACCGAGTCCCTGCCATAGTTGCTGTTCATCCCGTATTCGGCCTGCAACTGTTTGACAACCTCGCTGTTCCAGTGCTCCTTGCCGTCCGAATACACCTCCAGGATCCGGAACTTGATGGGCCTGCGCTTCGCCACCATTTTACTCCCTCCTTAGAGATTGAAGCTCCAGACTTTCCTCCGTGAACATCACCAGGCTCCCTGCGACACAGAGTATGCCGCCCAGAATTAGGGTCCAGTCCTGAGGTGTCCCGAGGAAAAGGAACAGGAATACCACCGCAAAGAGACCGTACAGGTTGCCGACACCTTGACCTCTGCCCACCCCTATCAGCGGGAATGACTTGTACCAGGAGACATAGCAGAAACCAAAGGTCAAGCCCAGGATTATCAGGGTGATCAGCGTCATCGGCTCAAAGACCTGGATCGCGTAGGTGTACATGGGGAAGCCGAGCAGTGCGAGGACCGGTATGATAAGGATCCACCAGATGATGTTCTCGCCCAGGAACCTTATGGTGATGCCGACATCGGGCTCAGAGACGTCCAGCCCCTTTGCGGCGATCGCTCCCTCAAGACCCCAGCCGCAGGCCGCCATTATCCCGCCGATGTAGCCGATGGTCGACCCGCCGCCATTGGCCAGGTCGAGCATGAGCTTGCCGACATAGATTATGAAGCCGCCCACGATGATGATCAGAATGCCCAACATGGCCCTCTTGGAGATCTTCTGGCCGAGATACTTGTAAGACACCGCCGACCCGATGACCGGATACAGCAAGGCTGCGACGGCTGCGAAGCCGGCGCCGACAAAGCCCATGGCGATGAACGAGCCCAGAATAGCTATCGGGCCGCCGCAGATGGACGCGAGGAAGTACCAGCGAGTGCAAGGCTTCAGCTCCCTTATTGTCCGCCCCATCTCCTTGAACTTGCCCAGCGCACCGTTCCATATCATCAGCGCGATGATGACGGTCGCCGCATTTAGCCCGGATATGAGTACCGCGGTGACCACCAGGGAGGCGGAATCACCATGAGTAACCGCCAGTTCCGCGAACATTGTGTCGAACGGGTTCAGCACCCACACGGTAGTCCCCGGGACGTACCAAAGCCCCCAGAGAACGGCACAGAACAGGGCCATCATGTACCCGATGCGCACCCTCTTCTTGTGCTCGTTCTGTCTTAACGTTTCCAAATCTTGTGATAGATTTTGATTTAATTGCGTTTTTCCTTCTTCTACACTTACGTCTACCATATCTTTCCTCCTTTGCTACTTACCTCCTGCTCAACCCCTAGGTGATTTGAAAAAGGGATACTGGATGCGCTCCGGCGCATCCAGCGTTTAAATGTTTTATAAGGCCGCCTTCAGCCTGTTGACGGAATCGGTGGCGTTCTCAGCGTACAGGTCGGCACCGATCTGGTCCGCCCATTGCTGGGTCACCGGGGCCCCGCCCACCATGGTCTTGATCTTGGACTTCAGGCCCTCTTCCTTGAGGAGCTCCTCTACCCTGATCTGGTTGACCATTGTGCTGGTCATCAGCGCGGAAGTGCCGATCACGCGAGCGTCGTTCTTCTTGGCAACGTCGATGAACTGGGAGACAGGGATGTCCCTCCCCAGGTTCATCACGTTGAAGCCCGCGATCTTCAGCATGATGGCAACGATGTCCTTGCCGATGCTGTGGATGTCGCCCTCGATCGTTCCGATCACCACGGTCCCGAGGCCGGGACCCTCTTTCGTTCCCTGCTTCTCGAGCTCGGGAGTGAGGACCTCGATCCCCTTGGTCATGGCCTCGGCGGCCGCGATCACGTGGGGCAGGAACAGCTTCTTCTCGCCGAATTTGGCGCCTACCTCGTTCATTGCCTTGGAGAAGCCGTCCTGGATCATATCGACCGGGCTTATGCCCGCCTTTATGGATGCCTGGGCCGCTTCGACCGCGGCGTCAGCGTCGTACTCCAGCACTGCGTTCCTTGCGTCTTCTAGTATCTGGTCTTTATTTGCCATGTAGTTCACTCCTTGATGCCCTTGAAAGCCCTGTCGCCCTTGTCGACGACGGCCTTCATTGCCTTGACGATGTCAGCATCGATCGGGGTGACCTCGTGGGTCTTCATGATCTGAAGGACCTTCTCGTGAGCGACGGTGACCAGATCCCTAGAACCTTCCTTCACCCAGTCGCCGATCATGTCCCTGTTGAACAACTGAGGATCAGAAGGCAGATCGACGTTATTCATCGTGGACTTGTGGCCGAGGAAGTTGTTGCCGATGCCTACTTTCTGGATCGATTCCACGCCAAGCGTCTCTTCGGTGATCTCGATGCCCTGCTGGACCTTCTTGATCATAGAAGCGATATCGTTGTCGATCAGCAGCTGTTCCATCGAGAATGTCATGCCAAGTTCCAGCATACCGGCGCCATAGATGGTGTTCGCACCGGCCAGAGCGGGGAGAAGAGTAGTGAGGGTCTTCTCGTGGCCCGCCTGCACATCTGGAATCTTGGCATCAGCCTATATGCCCGCCACGAAAGTTGGCAGACCATAGTACTGGCCCAACTTTGCGACTGATGCGCTGATCAGTCCGAGTTCGGGGGATCCGACAGGAGCGGTACCCCTCTTGACATCGAATGTCGTGGTGGAGCTGCCGTACATGACCTTCGCGCCGGGGGTGACCAGCTGAGACAGGACGATGCCTGCCAGGACCTCAGCGTTGTGCGTCACCAGCGTTCCGGCGAGGAATATCGGGGACGAGCCGCCGGACATGGCCATGCTGAGAACGTTCGTGGGTATCCCAAAGCGAGCGCCCTTCATGATGACCTGGCAAGCGTTGTGGCTCAGCTCCAGGGGGCTCGTGGGGCACACCAGCATAGAGAACAGGGGCTTCTTGAGAGCGTCCTGCTCATTGCCACCGTAGATGGCCTTGGCGAGCTCGAAGTAGTACTCAACGTTCTCGCCGACGGGGTCGATGTGGTGGAAGTGCTTGGAGGTGTTCATGACCGAGGTGTACATCTCGTGAACGTCTTCCTTGCCCTTTCCGGCCCAGTCCCTCGCCGATACAGCAAGTGAGTAGTAATCGATGTTCTCAGCCCAGTCCACCAGCTTGGCGGTCGCGGCCAGGTCCTTGTCGGTGGAGTCCACGGTCTTGTACTGGCCGGGGGCGATGTAGTTGCACATCTTGATGCCGGTACCGAAGCAGGTCCAATGGACCTTGCCAAGGTGCTCTATCTCCACTTTATTCTTCTTTTCCCTACCGTACATGGTGTACTTAGAGGGCGCAGTGCTCAAAGCGCGTCTTACCAGGTATTCCGGGATCTTGACCACAGAGGTCTGCTCATCGACTTCGCAGCCTGCTTCCTTGAATATCTGCAGGGCCTCGGGATCCGATACCTGGATACCGGGGTTCTGCAAAACATCCATGGTAGCGTAGTCAATGGCCCTTAAACCCTCTTCGGCGAAGAGTTCCAGACCGGCACCTTCAAAGCGTTGCCTCCCTGGATAGTAGTGTTTAACCATTTTTCTACCTCCTGTGGGGCGTGACACATATAGGAACATATAAAGATTTCTTCAGAACGTAATCAAAATCATCTATTAACTACACATATTAATGCATACGCATACAATAATAGCTTTTTCAACAATTTTCTCCAATTCAATATTCATTAATGTGTTTAAACGCGGGAATTACTACACATATATCGCGTAATTAGCTTATAAAATGCATGATTGTCTAAATAATGTGTTTGCTCTAGTGCAACTCCTCGTTCTTAAGGCATTGGTGAAAATTTTAACTAGTAGTATCGATATGCATGCAATAGGAGCAATATTGATGGCAAATAAGGACGAGATTCTAGCCACTCTTAAAAAGTCAATAGAGACTTGGAACATCGAACTTGCCAAGAAATCGGCAAATGAAGCACTCGCAGCCGGGATCTCGCCGGCCGAGGCCGTTGAGAACGGCCTGGGAAAGGGCATGGAGACAATCAGCGTTCTCTTCGACGAGGCCAAGATCTACCTGCCCCAGGTTCTGGCGGCGGCCACGGCCATGGAAGCGGCCCTGAAAATCTTCGAGCCCCACCTGAAGGGGTCCGCGCTGGCGACCAAGGGGACCGTCGTCCTCGGCACGGTCCAGGGCGACATTCACGAGATCGGCAAGAACGTGGTCGCGGCTATGTTGACCGGCGCAGGCTACAAGGTCATCGACCTCGGCAAGGATGTCTCCGTCGAGAAGTTCGTTGACACTGTAAGGGATAACAACGCCCAAGTGGTCGGCGCTTCGGCCCTCATGACCACCACGGTCACCATACAGAAGGAGATCGTCGAGGCGATCAAGGAGGACGATGTCCCCGTGAAGACCATCTTCGGCGGCGCTCCCTGCAACCAGGAATGGGTCGCCAGCATCGGCGGCGACGCCTACTGCGAGTCCGGCGCGGAAGCCGCCGCGATGGTCGGCAAGCTCATTAAGGGGTGAATAAGATGGCAGCGGCCAAGCCCATTGATATCTTTGAAACGTACGAACGTTCCAGGAAGGGACAGAAGCTCGCCGAGAGCGAGTGGGACTACCAGGTCATCCCCCAGAACCTCGCGAAGCTAAAGGAGAAATACAAAATCAAGTTCGGCAAGGAGATCATCCCTGAGGACAAGGACCTCAAGGACCGCCTGTTCCAGGCCGGCCTGGAGATGCTGGTCACCTCCGGAGTTTATAACCAGGACCTCGGCAGGATCATCAAGGTGACCGAGGAAGAGGTCTGGGAAGGGATCAAGAAGACCCCTAAGTTCCTTCACACCGGCGAGGGCAGGGACATGGCCCGCTTCTACCCGAGGAAGGGCAACTCCTCCGTGAAGCCCATGATCCAGGGCGGCCCTACCGGCGCCCCCGTGAGCGAGGATATCTTCATCCAGGTGATGCAGTCCTACGCCCAGGAGGCCACCGTCGACATTCTCGTCAACGGCGTCATGGCCACCATCGAGGGCCACCCCGCGAAGACCAACACTCCCTGGGAGATCCGCGCCACCATGGCCGAGCTCAGGGCGGTGAAGGAGGCGCGCATCCGCGCCGGAAGACCGAACCTCGGCATATAGGGCCCGGAGACCCCGCTGTCCGCAGCGGGACGTCTCGTCAGTGATAGCCCGTACGCCATGAGGAGCTGTGAGCACCACGAGGTATCTCAGCTCAACGAGCTCAAGATAGACATGGCCGCGCTCAACATGATCGCCGGCTGGACCGCCAACGGTGACACTATCATGGTGGAGCAGATGCCCATCTTCGGCGGATATACTGGTGGAGTTGAGGAGACCGCTATCTGCGACGTGGCCACCACCCTGTCCTCGTTCGCCCTGTTCAGCGGGAACTTCCACCTGGACGGACCGATCCACATCAGGTGGGGCATAACGACGGCTAGGGAAACGCTCCAGATCGCCGCCCACGCTGCCGCCGCGGTCGACGCGAACACCGACCTGCTGCTGGCCAACCAGTACTACCCCGCGGCCGGTCCGTGCACCGAGATGTGCCTGCTGGAGACCGCCGCTCAGGCCATTAGCGACACTGCCAGCGGCCGCGAGCTGCTGTCCGGTTCCGCCGCCGCCAAGGGCGTGGTCCAGGACTACACCACCGGTATGGAGGCTAGAATAATGGGCGAGGCCGCCATGGCCACCGCCGGCATGAAGGTCTCCAAGGTCAACGAGATCATAGAGGCCCTTATAAGCTCCTATGAGAAGGACTATGCCAAGGCGCCCAAGGGCAAGAGCTTCCGCGAATGCTACGACGTTCTGACCGTCAAGCCGACCAACGAGTACCTGAAGGTCTACGATAACGCGGTCGCCAAGCTAAGGGAGCTAGGCCTGGAGATCCGGTAAGGCCCCTCACTTCACGCTCAAACCATTTCCCATCTCGACTCCAAACCATTTCCAAATCTTTTCCATTCTCTCCTTTTTTTGCATATAAGGGTGTGGCAAGGTTTTGGAGCATTGAGCGGCAAGGAGCCTATTAGTTCGATCGGGCAGGGGGCCATGGCAGGGCCCGCCGGGGGAAGCGAAAAGGCCTTACGCCAGCTCGCGAGCCGTCTTCTTTGTCCGCTCCCAGGCCTCCGCTATCACCCTGGGGCTGTGAGCAACGCTCTCGTGCCTCAGGCTGAGCTGCTCCGCGAAGTCCTTGGACATGGCCTCGTAGCGCTCCCGGTCCCCTACCCCCGTGTCGATGAACAGGCACCGGGAGTAGCCCTGGAACATTATTTTGGCGAAGTACATGCCATCCATGCCCTGGTCCAGGAGGTCCTGGCTGATATGAAGCTCCTTGACCACGGCGTCCATGCCCTTCTCCGCCCACCCTGGGGAGGAGAACCAGGTGCCGGCGCAAACTTCCTTCTGCTTGCAGTACTCGAACGGCCCCAGCATGGCGGCGACGCAGTCGTCCACTTCCAGCATGACGGTGGGCATGGGCACATGGCCGGGTAGGCCGTTGAAGGTCTGGCAGTGCGCGTAGCCGAGGAACAGCACGTCGATCTTGCCTATCAGCGAGTCGATCCTGCCGAGGACCATCTCCCTGAGCTTCTCCGGCTCGTCATGAAGGAAGAACTCCAGGTACTCCCGGTGAACGACCTCTGGGTCCCCCGCGGTCAGCTGCTCTATCTCCTTCTTCAGTATCTCGCATGCCAGTATGCCGATCCTCATGGGCCCGCCCCTGCCGCCTGCACTCGAAGATATCGCTCGGTGACAACATCGTCCCGAACGCCCTACTGAGCTAATGTTCAACGGTATTTTTAAACATCCTCTCTCAGCAACGTGCCAGGGCGATGATCAAAGCAGCCTGCTGACGATGAACGCGACTATGAAGAGGCCGAGCGAGAGGTACAGCTGGCGCATCCTCCCCCTTCCCTCTTCAGGAGTCTCACTCCTCATCAGCCTGAGGGCGAGATAAGCCAGCCCCGCATCGGCGATGACGATGAGGACCAGGTAAACTACGCCGAGCCAGCCCATCACGAAGGGCAGGAAGCTCAGGGCGATGAACATAGCGAACAGCGCGCCGGAGACGCGGAGGGCGAAACTTTTCCCCCTCAGCCTGGCCAGGGTCCTGACCTTCCTCTTTTCGTCGCCCTTCAGGTCCATGGCCCCGGCGGCGATCTCCTCCGCCAGGTCGAACACGAAGGCCAGGGCGGCGAAGGACAGCACCGCCCCGTTCACCGCTCCCACCGCCACGCCCCCGAACACGAAGGTCGAGGCCACCGAGGTGGCCACCATCAGGTTGCCGGGCAGCCCGCTCTCCTTGAACCTCCAGTTATACAGCAGGCCCAGGGCCCATATGCCCAGGGCGAGAGCGAGGGCAGGAAGGCCAAGCAGTGCCGCGGAGAGCAGGCCGAGGACCGAGAACGCTATCGCCAGGGCCGCCAGCTCATGGACGGTGACCCTGCCGGAAGGGAGCGGCCTTCCGGGATGGTTGACCCGGTCGACCTCGAGGTCGAAGTAGTCATTGGATATCATCGCTGAGCCGGACACAAGAAAGCCGACCAGGAAGCCCAGGAACGCCTCCCCTGCCGACGGGAACGCGCCCAGCGCCAGCACCTGGCCCACCAGCACGCATAGGCCCGCGGTCACCGGCAGCTCGGGTCGGACCAGATCAGAGAGGGCCCTGATCTTCCCGGCCGGGGACGCTGCACTCGCGCTAGCATCGTTCAACAGGGCGCCATGGCATGCCATCGGTAAAACCGTTATGGCCGTTACGTCAGGGAAGAGGGGGCATATTCGGCCGAACCCAAACGTGCATAGGTATGACGTCTTACGTACGTTAGCGAGGCTTCCTCAACGCACTGCCAGATGGCAAAGCCCCAAGGACGTCCTTAAAATACGGCTTGTTCCAAAGATGTTCCAGCCTCATTGAAAGAAGGAGGACTCGTGAGATATGAGGAATGATGAAGGAGAACCATTGGGTCGAGTCAGTGGCGAGGAGCCCTGCGAACCCGTCCCTCCCGCAGCGGAGAAAAGGGAGGTCGCTCCTGTGGAGAGGAGGGAAGTAGCTCCTCCCCCCAGAAGGACCCCCGGACGGAGAAGGGCTCTGTGGGCCATTTTGGCGGCCGCCGTGATCATCATAGCAGCAGCCATTGCGGCCTTGGCCCTGAACAACCAGGACTGGCTCAACGGGGGAGGGTCGGAGGGTGAGATCACCGAGACCCCCCTGGCGGTCAACAGCCCCGTAGCGATGAACCAGAGCGCGGCCAACGTGTCGCTGTCCGCTGCGTATCCTGGACAGGGACAGCTGGGCAGCTACACCTTCGTGCGGGGTGAATCGAGCGCGTTCCAGGTGGTGAGCACGCCGGTCAACGGATACCAGGGCCCGGTGCTCACCAAGGTGTTCGTCCAGAGGGAGCCTGGCGGGATCAACCAGGAGGGCATAGAGCACAACTTCGGTAACAACAACTCTGTGCACTGGACGTTCAACTACATCAACGGGACCCATTACGGCGCATCGGACATAGGTCCGGTCTGGCAGAGCGATGGATCGAGCACGCACCGGGACGACGTGAACCTGATCTTCAACCGTACCGGCACCTACAACGTGACGTTCCAGTCGTTCAACCCCGAGACCGGCAAGGCGCTCTCCCAGCCTCTGAGCATCAGCCCGATCAATGTCCCGGAGAACGGAACGCTGACGGTGAAGACCATAGGGAACGGTACGCGCGAGGGTGCTTACTACGCGGTACAGACCAACATCACCAATGATTGGAACCTCCGCCGCGACGTGAACGCCTCGGGGCTGGTAGTCTACAGCAAGACCGCTGCGGCGGTCCCGGACCCTGAGATGACCTCGTTCAAGTCTCAGAGCCTGGACATCGGACAGTCCACGCAGTTCACTGCGTACTACAAGATCGCCGATGACCCAACCCTGATGGAGTACCGCGACCAGAAAAGCGGGCAGGTGATACAGGTACCGTTCAACGCCACCGCAGCAAAGTAGGCCCAAACCTCTTTCATCATTTCTTTTTTATTGCCCCTTTACCCGTGAGCGCGAGCTCGCATGATCAAAGAAAACAAGGTCGCGCCCGTGAACGCGCTTCGGACTTTGCGCCGCGCCAGGACGCCAAGCCTGGTCCTGGCCGGACCGTGCCGTCATTTTCCCGGGGAGCGGCAAAGGGACCGGCCGAGGTTGAGCTTTACCGGGCCTTCGAGGCCCGGCCTCCGCTCATCTGACTATGTGCTTCGCTTCGAAGTGCCCGCACAGGTTGTCCGACAGCTCCTGATCGCTCACTCCGGTCAGCTGCTGCCCGCATACGGGGCACTTCACCGCCGGCGCCTCGCCCGGCGTGGCGGAGCACGTCCCGAGGAACTGCTTTTCCTGGCAGGCGTCGTCCGGCCGGGAGAAATCGTCCCTGGCACCCACGTACTGCTTTATGTTGCCCCGGCCGCTCTGGCTGTCGAAGTCGCCCGAGGTGCCGATGTACTGCCTCTCGGGGGCCCGGCTGCTCTGGGCGTTCCAGTCCGATCTGCCCACGAACTGTTCCTGATCGGCGTATACGTCCTTGTTCAAGCAGATCCCGATGTACTGATGCTCACTGCAGTCGTCCGACGGCCTCGTGAAGTCATCTCGGGTGCCCAGATAAGGCCTGTTCTTCTCCGCCTCGAGCTGGTTGTCCACCTCGTGCTCGCTGGTCAAATGTGCTCGCAGGTTCGAGGTAAGGCCTTCCTTGCCCGCGCCTGCCACCTCCTCGCTGCATATTGGACATCTTACAACGGTCATCCCCGTCACCATTTGAGCAAAATTCAAGTGCGTTGTATAAGAATATTGGGTGAACATGCTTCGTGAACGTACCGAACGTTAACCAAAAGGCGCCGTTCGATGAAGCGCATGGAACAAGGGTAAAAGTTAAAAGTTGGAAAGGGAGGGCTCCCCGCCCTCTTTGGCGTTTTCCTGCTTCCCGTTCGCGCGCTCAAGCCGCGGCCTTGGCGGCCTTGGGGGCGAACAGGGGTATGATCTCGCGGCCCATGGACTCGTTGATCACGAGGGCCAGGGAGATATACACGCCGGAGAAACCGTCGATGATGCCCCAGATGCCGGCGATCTTGAGGATGTCGGCACTCCCGGTGAACTGGGCGGCGGCGAGCAGGAAGAACAGCAGGGACAGCCCGGCCAGCAGGAACAGCACCGCCCTAGGCGCCTTCAGCGCACCGATGGCCATTCCGCCAGCGAACACGCCCCACATGAGCAGATAGAATCCCAGAGAGTCCGGGACTGCAGCGGCGAACCCCAGCAGAGGAGCGAGGTTTACCACAGCCAGACTTAGCCAGAAGAACCCAAAGGCCGTGAAGGCCAGAGAGGCGAAGGTGTCTCCCATCTTCCAAAGCATCGCACCCGCGACGACCTCACAAAAGCCGCCCAGGAAAATAAACATGCCCAAGAGCATCGCGTCGGCAGCGTAGGCGCCGGCATAGGACAGACTGAGAAGAACAGTCGGCAGTCCAAAGCCGATGAACCCTATTGCCGCAGCATTTCCGTATTTCTCACTCATGGCAATCAAACTCCTTTTCGTTTATCATGTTTCCCACCTGATCCTCCTTGTTTTGTGTTAGTAGCCTTTGGCCTGGAAAAATAAGGACTTTGGCAACCGCAGGGCTTTCGTGATCCCTCTACCGCTACCATCGACATTACCTTCCTGCCGAGACCAACGGTAAAATCAAGTGACGGGGTTTAATAAAGTAATCCATGGAATCAGTTTATTCTATGTCTGTAAAAAATATCCTTCCAAGGACTCAAATCACCATGTGGGTATCGATTATTATTGGACTCTTAACAATTGGCCAGTCCTCTGCGGAGGGCCGTTAACGGATGCGAGGTCCGTCGTATGCCGTACGGCCGGTATTGCATAGCAGTATGTAACGGTAACCACGGATAGCATAGAGCGGAGCGCGGGGGGCCTCCGGCCCCGTCGGACGGGTCAAGAAAACTGTTTATCCCTTTGCGCGACATATCCTCCCCACCATGGCATCGCTCTCCCTCACAAGCACCGTCGAGCTTTCCAACGGCGTGCGCATGCCCTCCCTGGGCGTAGGAGTGTTCAAGGTACCTAACCGGGAGGCTTACCAGAACGTACTTGACGCTCTCGATCTCGGCTACCGGCACATCGACACCGCCGCATATTATCAGAACGAGGACGCGGTGGGCCGGGCGGTGGCGAACAGCGGGGTGCCGCGAGAAGATGTTTTCATCACCACCAAGGTGTGGAACTCCGACCAGGGGTACGATGAGGCCCTGGCCGCGTTCGACAGGAGCCTGGAGCTGCTGAGAACGGACTACGTGGACCTGTACCTCATCCACTGGCCCAAGAGCGACAAGCGCCTGGAAACCTGGAGGGCGCTGGAGAAGCTGCTTGACGATGGTCGGGCCCGAGCGATCGGGGTGAGCAACTACCTGATCCGTCATCTGGACGAGGTGATCGCCAATTCCGAGGTGGTGCCGATGGTGGACCAGGTGGAGTTCTCCCCCTTCCTCTACCAGAAGGAGCTGCTGGAGTACTGCCGGTCCAACAACATCGTCCTGGAGGCCTACAGCCCCCTGACCAGGGGGAAGAAGCTGGGCGACCCCCGCGTGGTCGCCGTCGCGGAGAGGTACGGCCGCACCGCCGCCCAGGTGATGATCCGATGGGTGCTGCAGAAGGGCATGGTGGCGATACCGAAGTCGGTGCACCGGGAGAGGCTCGCCGAGAACGCCGCGGTGTTCGATTTCACCATCTCCGAGGGGGACATGGCCGAGCTCGACTCCCTCAACGAGGACTACCACACCACCTGGAACCCCTCGGACATACCCTGAGAGTTCGGGCACCCCTTCCCATGTTTTATCTATCCCGGCGGCATGCGCTGGTCGGGTCTGAAGGTTGCAGGGCGAGGCGGCGAGGAAGGCGAGGGCGGAAGAGCAGTACCGCCTGGGGCTGGACCTCGAGAACATGGGGAAGATCGACGACGCCATCATCGCGTACATCCGCGCCCTGACCGTTCTCCCGGAGCTGGGGGAGGCACATCTGCGCCTCGCGGACATCTATTCCAAGAGAGGGAACCCCCGGAAGGCGGAGCACCACAGCGCCCTGGCCAAGAGGGGGCGGAGCGCTTCACCCCCCGCCCCGATCGCCTCACCGGCCCCGCCGGCGAGCAGGCCGGCCTTCGTTCCGCTGCCCCGGAGGGCCTCGCGCCCGAGGGAGCTGCCCGACAAGCTGCCTTCGGTGCTCTCCGGCACGCTGGATCCGCCCAGCCAAGAATCTGAGGATGAGCAGGAGGACCGGCGGGTGCTCGCCATGCTCCCCCTTACCGGGGACAACTTCTTCGGGCGGTTCAGCGGGCTGAGGGAGATCCAGCGGAAGTCGATACCCGCGATAATGGAGGGCGGGGACGTGATGGTTCTCTCGTCCACCGCCAGCGGAAAGACCGAGGCGGTGTTCGCTCCCTTGACGGAGATGATGATCTCAGAGGGCTGGAAGGGATTGTCGGTAGTGTACATCTCCCCCACCAGGGCGCTGATATCGGACATCCGGCAGAGGCTGGAGGACATCCTGCTGCCTCTCGGCGTCAGGGTGGCCCAGAGGGACGGGGACGTCAAGGACCTCAACGAGAGCGATCCGCAGAACGTCATCGTGACCACGCCGGAGTCGCTGGACTCGATGATGTGCTGGAAGCGCCGCCAGCTCAAGAACGTGAAGGCAGTGGTGCTGGACGAGGTGCACATGATCGACAGCACCTACCGAGGCGACCAGACCAGGGCGCTTCTGCGGAGGATGCGCATGGAGCTGGGCCTGCGGTTCCGCGTGTACGCCCTGACCGCCACGCTGGGGAGGCCGGACAAGGTGGCGGCGAAATACATGGACTCGCCGAAGCTGGTGCAGGCCGGGGGAGGCCGGGGGCTGGAATACCACATCGTGCCCGAGCTGGAGAACGCGCTGTTCTGGGCGAGGCAGAAGAAGGCCTCCAAGGTCCTGGTGTTCTGCAATACCCCCCGGGAGGCCGAGGAGGTCATCAACAACACGCTGCGCTTCCACTATCCTCCCGAGGTCCTCAGGGTGCACCACGGTAAGCTGGAGAAGGAGAGGAGAAAGGAGGCGGAAGCGCTGCTAAAGGAGGGCGAGAGGGCGGTGTGCGCATGCACCTCCACGCTGGAGGTGGGGGTGGACATCGGCGACATCGACCTGGTGATCCTGCACTCCCTCCCCCGCTCCGTCTCGTCCCTGGCGCAGCGCATCGGGCGCTCCAACCGCCGGGGGGACCGCATCTCCGTGGTGGCGGTAGGAAAGGGAGGCACCATGCTCTACTACGAGAGGGTCTTCAAGTCCATCCTCAGCGGCAAGTTCGAGGCGCCGGAGATGGAGTTCGACCCGTCGGTGGCGGTGCAGCAGGTGCTGTCCTCGCTGGTCGGCGGGCCGCGCAGCGAGGGGTTCTTCGAGGACCTGTTCGACGGGCTGTGCGCCAAGGACGATGTGGCGTCGATCCTCGCCTCCCTCCGCTCGGGCGGGTACGTGCGCGAGGAGGGCGGGAGGCTGTTCGCGGACAGGGGCTGCCTGGACCTGGGCCCCAAGGTGTACTCCAACATCGCCGGCTTCGAGAGCATCCTGGTGGTGGAGGAAGGTTCGGGAACGCCGATCGGCCAGGTGGACCTGCCGGTGGACAACATCTTCGTTCTTTCCGGGCAGGCATGGATCGTCAAGGAGAGGCTGGAGGACATGGTCGTGGTGGAGAGAGCGGACCGCAGCACCACCATCGCCAAGTTCGCTTCCTACGAGCGCAAGGGGGCGTTCCACCCCCTGCTCCCGGCGGATATCAGGGAGAGGCAGGAGAAGAGGGCCAAGGAGAGCAAACGCGAATAAGGCAGGCCGCCCATCTCGGTCATGATGACAGACCTGAGGTCCGAGGTCCTGGCGAAGTGCGCTCACTTGGACATCCCCATGGTGGGGTTCGCGCCGGCGGAGCGGTGGGACGAGGCATCCGAGCTCGAGGTCCCTGCGGAGTTCCGGCCCCGGTCCATCTTTCCGGAAGCGAGGTCGGTCGTCGTGATCGGCATCCCGGTGCACCTGCCGGTGCTGGAGACCACCCCGTCCATCTGGTACCACGAGCTGTACGGCACGGTCAACCGCCTGCTGGACCAGGACGCCTACCGCATCGCGACCATGCTCAACGAGCAGGGGCATCCATCGGTGTCGGTCCCCCGGGACGGGTACGGCGGGTTGAGCGTCCTAAAAGAACGCCCGATGGCGTTCTTCTCGCACCGCCACGCCGCGTACTACGCCGGCCTGGGCACCTTCGGGGTGAACAACATGCTGCTGACGCCGCGGTACGGGCCCAGAGTGCGGTTCACTTCCATATTCACCTCCGCGGAGCTGCCGGCGGACCCAGTCATGAAAGAAGATGTGTGCATCCGATGCATGCGCTGCACCCGCGCCTGTCCGGTCGGGGCCCTCTCGGATGGCGAGTACCCCGAGGCGCTGACGGACAAGGCCGCCTGCGTCTCCCAGCACGAGGAGCTGTACAAGAGGCACGTGTCGCCGTGCGGCATCTGCATCAAGGTATGCCCGGTCGGCCGGGACAGGAAGCACTTCGCCAGGACCGATGCCGCTCTGTACTCCGACCGCGAGGGACACGAGCGATATCACCGGGCATGGGAGCACGTCCGGAGATATGGCGGCAAGTAAGCGCGAAACGCTTTTGCTATGTGCTCGGATTCGGTAGCGATGAAGCAACAGGAGAAGGCGGTCCTGGACACCGTGGCCGGACGGCGGGCCGCGCAGCTGCAGAAGCAGGACCCCGCCGTCAAGGCGAGCTATGTCCTGGATGACGTGCTCCCCCGCGGCGTGGTGAAGAGCGAGAGGGACGGGAAGATCGTGGACCTCGAGTTCCTGGAATCGGCGGCCACCGCCGGGGAGGTCGCGAACCTCGAGGACTATGTGTTCGCGGCCAACGAGTTCGGCGCCGTCACCGTGCACCTGCCGGAGGAGAAATACCGGAAGGACCTGGCGGCCTCCATACTGGGCACCATTCAGGACAGCATCCGCACCGGCGGGGCCAATGGCGAGTTCCGCTTCGCCGGGTATGTGTACGACATAATGGGGAACTTCAAAAGGGTCAGGTAAGCGAAGCCGTGAAATACGCCCGCCCTTTACCGATAGGAGGATGTTCTTGAGCGGCCTGGACGATACGTTCTTGCAGAGGCTTCGGTGCGCCTACTTCGTTTTCGTCAGCACCGGACTGAGGGATGACCATGCCGAGGAGCGCTCGGCGTGGACCTCGGCCGCGGAGGAGCTGCGGGAGACCGTATCGGACTTCCTGGAGCGGAAGGTCAACTTCGGCACAGTGAAGTACCGCATGGACCAGGCGGGGACGGGGGACTCCTTCGCCTTTCCCTCCCGCGCGGTGTCGCAGGCCATGAGCGACCTGGCCCTGGGCGTTTCGGTGGACGATCTGGAGCCGGCGCTGCGGAGGGCCTTCGAGCTGCCGGAGGACCTGGGGGAGGCCAAGGGGAGGCTGCTGGACTTCGAGGCCTTCGCGGAGGACCAGGTGGAAAGGGGCGATCTGAAGCGCCCTCAGGCCCGCCCGGAGAGGTGGCCCGAGCTGCTCTCGACGGTGTGGCACATCCAGGACCCCGCTGGCTGGCCCGCGGCGAGCTCCGCAGCGTCGAGGTTCCTGATCGAGAACGATCTCGTCGAACCGCTGGAACCGGCCCAGGACTACGCCGACCTGGCGGCGGTAATGCGCGACCTCTCCGACGCCCTGGACCTGGACCTGCCCACGCTGGACATCCTGTTCGCCTCCGTCCTGAGCGGCGAGCTGGAGATGCCCGAAAACGGGGACTGCTTCGAGGCCACCATGAGATGGGCGGGATCGCTGGACCTCGCCGGGCAGGCCGATGCGGCCATCGAGGCGTACGAGATCGCTCTGTCCATCAGGCCCGGTACGGCCAGGGCGCTGGAGCGCAAGGCCGAGCTGTACCAGGCCAAGGGACTTGTGATGCTGGCCATCGGCGAGGCGGAGGCGCTCGTCGAGCTGGGGCCAAGGGACCTCCACCACCACCGCAGGCTCCTCGCCCTGTACCACCAGCAGAAGATGGTGCGCGAGTACAACATCGAGGTCCGCCGGTACAAGACGCTGATGGCCTCGAAACAAGAATGAAATATCCTCCGCTCCCAACATACCACGTATGATCGTCACCGACTCTCTCAGAATGGGCTCCAGGGTGCGCCTCGGCGGGGGTTCGGAGATGCCGGTCCTGGGGTTCGGCACCTGGAAGCTCGCCGGGGGGACCTGCGCAAGGGCGGTGCGCGAGGCCGTGGAGGCCGGCTACCGCCTTATCGACACCGCCAGCATGTACAATAACGAAGAGGATGTCGGGGAGGGCATCAGGCAGAGCGGGATCGACCCAGAGGAGCTGTTCGTCACCACCAAGCTGTGGAGCAATGAGCACGGCTACGAGAACGCCATGCGGGCCTGCCACCGCAGCCTGGGGAAGCTGGGCCTGGACCGCGTCGACCTGTACCTTATCCACTGGCCCGGGGGCAGGAACCTGGACACCTGGAAGGCCATGATCCGGTTGATGGAAGATGAGGCTGTGGGAGCCATAGGGGTGAGCAACTTCAGCCTGGAGCAGGTAGACGAGCTGACCGCGGGGACCGGAGTGACCCCGGAAGTGGACCAGGTGGAGTTCAATCCGGAGAACAGCGACGATGCTCTGCTGGCCGGGTGCAGGTCCCGCGGGATCGTGCTGGAGGCGTACAGCCCCCTGCGGGGGACCGACCTGAGGGATGCTGCCATAAGCGAGATCGCGCGCCGGCATTCCCGGACCGCGGCCCAGACGGTCCTGCGCTGGGTGCTGCAGAAGGGGGCGGTGCCTATCGTGAAGACATCGCACCGCGACAGGATGCTGGAGAACGCCGAGCTGTTCGACTTCTCCCTGACCCCGGAAGAGATGGGGGCCATAGACAAAGTGGGCAGATTTTGAGCTCCGGCTCTCGTTCTAAAGCGAACTCAGACCCGCACCAGGTTGTACATGAAGCCCCTCAGCCCATCCAGCGCGGTGACGCCTTGCAGGGATATGCGATATTTCCCGCCCTTGCGGTCCTTTCTCACGTACCCTCCTTTCTCCAGGGTCTTAAGATGGAACTGCAGGTGCCCGGTCTTCATGCCCAGCTCCTTGCTGAGCTCGGAAAAGCCCATCTCCCCGTTCTCCAGATGGGCCAGTATGTCCAGCCGGGCGGGGTGGGCCAGCGGTGCCAGGGCCTCTGACGCTGTGACCGAGTCCAGGGGAGAGGCTTGCGTAGGCACGACATTCGGCGGCAGCTCCCCGGCCTTCTTCTCTATCCTGATGGCCAGGGTCAGCACGGTCCTGATCTCCGAGATGAGCACGAGCACATATTTTTGGCATTGTCCAGATTCGCAGTCCGAACCGAGCCCCCGGACCCCATTCTCTATCTCGTCGAGCATCGATATGGCTCGATCGTAGTCTCCACTCATGTAAGCCAGGCTGATAGCTTCCACCTTGCTCTGCATCTGGTTCTTGCAGAACTTCCGCTTGGAGCAGTCGTAGATGTTGTCCATGCATTCGATGCGGTCCACGACCTCGTTCTTGCTGAACTCGTCGAACACCTCCTGGACCTGCTTCAGCACCAGCTTCCGGTACTCTCTCTCCTTGGAAGCGATGGTGGCGGCGCGCAGCGCGTCGAAATCCTGCTCCAGGTCCTCCAATCGCTTTTCCAATGAATCGCTTTCCACAGCACCACCTTAATACATTTATGTTAAAACGTTATAGGCATATATTAAACATGCCATCATGGAGGGTGGAGGCATCGAATGAGCACCTTAGTCACCTATATGTCGACCACGGGCAACACCCAGATGATCGCCGACTCCATTTTCGAGGCGGTCCCTGGCAAAAAGGAGATCAAGCCAATGGATGAAGTGAAGAACCTCGACGGCTACGACCTGGTATTCGTGGGGTTCCCGGTAAACTCGGGCGGGGCGCCCAAGAAGGCCCAGGAGTTCCTTAAGGACAAGGCCGCAGGAAAGAAGATAGCGTTGTTCGTCACCCATGCCATGTCCCCGGAGGCTCCCCCGCTGCAGGGCATAATTAATAACTGCCGGGCCGCCGCAGAAGGCGCGAACCTGGCGGGCTTCTTCAGCTGCCAGGGCGTACTGGACAAGGACCTCGCCACCAAGCTGATGAGCTCGCCCGACCCTGCCATGAGGATGTTCGGGGAGCAGCGCCACCTGACCACGGGACACCCCGACGCCGCCGACCGCTCCAGGGCGCGCGCGTTCGCCAAGGAGATCGCGTCCGGGAACGAGTGAACCGTGAAGGGATAGGGAGGTGCAGGCCCTTGGGGCCTGCCCCCTCATCAAATATCCTGAATGCGATATGGTTTTGGACCTCAGCGGCCCGGGTCTAGGAATGGGCCGGCACCTTACACGCCCCCGGGCTTGATGATCACGAGCGCCGGACAGAACATTTCATGGAGCGCATACAGATGAGCTACGGCATATCCATCGACGTTGGCACCAGCGGCACCAGGATGCACGCTGTCGACCTGAGCGACAATAAGATCGTATCGACCGCCATCACCGTCCGCCACCCCGTTCCGGGCGCGAACGTGATGGACCACTTGACATTCTGCATCCAAGTTGACAGGGGCATAGCACACCGGCTGCTGATAGATACGTCCAACAAGCTGATGAAGATGCTGGAGATCGACCTGAACAAGGTAGAGAGGGTCGCGATATGCGGCAACCCCATCCAGCTGTCGATGTTCCAGAACATGGAGATACGGGACCTCGCGTTCGCTGGCGAGCAGGCCCTCAAGTCGAGAGGCGTGGTGCCGCAAAGGCGGGACGCCCGCGTGATCGACGCCGTCGATCTGGGCCTGGAGCTTCCGGACAAGGTGCAGGTCATGATCCCTCCGGCCATACGCCATGAGATCGGCGCCGACGCGCTGGCCATGATGTACCAGACCAAGCTCCTCGAGCAGAAGGAGAACATTCTGGTGACCGACTACGGCACCAACGCCGAAATGGCGCTTAAGGTCGGCGATGAGATCCTCACCGGCTCGGCGGCCGCCGGTCCGGCCATTGAGGGGCAGTCCATCAAGGCGGGCATGCTCGCCTCCCCCGGCGCCATCAGCGACGTCAACTCCGACGGGTACTGGAGATGCACCGTCCTTGACGACGCCATCACCGCTCAGAACGGGGACTTGATCGAGCCGAACACCGGCAGCGTGGTGGAGCCCGGACCGATGCACGGACGTGCCCTGGGAGTAACGGGAACGGGGGTCATCGCCGCCATCGCCGTGGCCATGGAATACGGCCTCATCAAGTGGCCCCACATCACCACCGCGGACAACATGCTGCATCTGCAGGACGGGATCACTCTCACCGAGCACGATGTCCTGGAGGCCGCCAAGACCTTTGGGGCCATGAGGGCCGGCCACTTCACCCTGCTTGAGCATGCCGGCCTCATGTTCGATCAGCTCGACGTCATGTACATGAGCGGAGCGTCCGGGACCTACGTCGACGCGCTGAAAGCTCAGCGCGTGGGCCTCCTTCCCCCCACGCCCAAGAAGATCTACCAGTTCGGCAACACCTCGCTGGCCATGGCGACGGACCTGGTTAAGGACCCCGAGCTACTCGATCACCTCCAGACACTGGCGAACTCGATACGCGCCAACCATGTGATGTTCGCCAGCGACCCGATATTCGAGAAGGTGTTCGTTCAGGAGCTGGCGTACTGGCAGGAAGGTATGCCCATGGACATGTACAACATGATGCTGGAGATGGCGGAGATCCAGCCCCTCCCTTCGGAGATCAGGCCGGCCGAGGTCATCAGGGTGGTCAAGAGGGACATTCCGGACCTGGGGTCGAAGGGGCTCAAGGTCCTGAGGGACATCGGGGTGCATCTCAGCGGCTCCTTCGAGGGCTGCATCGGCTGCGAGGCGTGCGTGAAGGAGTGCCCCGAGCATGCCCTAAAGGTGTCGCAGGCAGGGGACGGGTTCGAGCTTGAAGTGTCCTCGGACCTGTGCAATGGGACGGCATGCATGAGGTGCGAGCGCGCCTGCCCCGAGAAGGTCTACCGGTTCAACGAGCTGCACAAGGGCCTGGTGAACGCCGGGTGATCCTTGTAAGACGGGGGCAGGGCGCTTGGACGACTATGTCATAGTCCGGGAGGGACGGACCGTCGGCTCGATGGGCGTGAGCGAGAGGGGGGTCTGCATAGTCGGCGGGCCCGGCACCGATGACATGGGGCGGCTGGCGAAATGCCTGGGAACGATCCCCGGCACCATCTGGAAGCGTAACGGCTCCCTGGTGGTGGACCTGCTGAGGCCCCGGAGCACCCCGGGGGCGGTCCTAAGGCTGGTCCGCAGGGAGGTCGAGAGGGGCGGCTTCGTCCTGCGGGGAAGGTCGACCAGGCGCTGAGGATGGGGCTTTGACCTCCAAACGTTCATCTACGATGGCGCGATAATCAGGGAGGATAACATGGCGGGCGTGCCCATTCAGGACCAGAGGCAGAAGGGGCTCATGTGGAGGTCGGTCCTCACCATCGTGGCCTCCTTCGCCTGGCTGGTCTTCATCGTGATCTGGCTCTATTTCTTCACCGGCGACCTGAGCTCAAGCCAGAACCTGGCGGTGATGCTGGTCTCGGTGCTCATCCTCCTGGCCGTGCTGATAGTGGCATGGGTCACCTGGGGGATCAAGTACCCGAGGCCGCAGATGCCCCAGGGTTACGGGTACTACCTTCCCAACCCGAAGAAGAAGTCCGTCATCGGCGGCCTCACCGGCATCATCTGGCTGACGTTCATGGTGATCTGGCTATTCTTCTTCGCCTCCGACTTCACGCTGTACCAGAACCTCGGCGCGGTGCTCGCTTCCGCGCTCATAGTGTTCGGCGCGGGGTGGGCGATATCGATGCTGGTGCGATGATGAAATAGTCGCGGCTGCCTTGTTAGCCACGGCATGTTCAAGGTCAGAATAGAGGACCTGACCGATCTGGTGTTCGGGCTCGCCCTGTCCATAGGAGCCATAGCCCTCATCAACCGTTCCGAGGACGACATCTCCGACGTACTCACCGGCCTGTTCTGGTTCACCTTCAGCTTCCTCATCCTCATCTCGGTGTGGATCTCGTACTCGCGCATCATCTCCCGCCTCAAGATCGAATCGCCCCGGCTGCTGGTCCTCAACGTGGCCCTCCTTCTCCTGGTGGCCATCGAGCCGTACCTGCTGAACGTCATGGCCTTCGACGTCAACTCCCAGAACTATCCCGAACTGCTGAACGGGGCCTCCACGCTGTACGCGCTGGACCTGGGAGGGATATGGCTCATCATGGCCGGCTTCAATCAGCAGGCCTTCCGCCAGGGAGTGGAGGGGCGCGAGGCCTTCGTGGCCGCCCGCAATTCCCGCCTGATCGACGCGGCCATCTTCCTCGCCTCCGCCCTCCCGGTCTTCTGGACCCTGGCCCTGTTCGACCTGCCGGTGCGCTTCCTCATCTGGTACGTGTCCATCCCCCTGGGGGTGATCGGGCACGGGTACCTGGTCAGGCGGGCCCGCGAGAGGTATGGCGGAGAAGATGACGGAGCGTGAGATCGGCCCCGCGCCCGCGCGGTGGGATTGAACGCTTTATTAGGCCCTCGCCGATGATGATATCATGGACAATGGGCACAAGGCCGGGCTCCTCCTTCTGGCGGGAGGGGCGCTGTTCCTCCTGGGGATCCACGTTGCCGAAGCGCTGTACCCGGGGTACAGCGTGAGCGGGAACAAGATAAGCGATCTGGGGACGGGCCCGGCGGCCCCCTCCCTGATCTTCAACTCCTCGGTGTTCCTGTTCGGGCTCCTGGGGGCGCTGGCCGCCCTCCTCCTGCGGCGGGACGCCCCGGACCGCAAGCTGGCGTGCGCGCTGGCGTTCTCCGGCATCGGGGCGATGGGGGTGGGAGTGTTCCCTTCGAGCGTGGGCGCCCCCCACACGATCTCGGCATTCCTGGCGTTCTTCTTCGGGGCCCTGGTGGCGGTGCTCTCGTACCCTCGCGCAGGAAAGCCGCTGGGATACCTGGCGGGGGCGCTGGGGATCACGAGCCTGGCGGCCCTGGCCCTCTTCGCCGCCGACATATACCTGGGGCTGGGGGCGGGAGGGATGGAGCGCATGGTCCTCTACCCCGTCCTGACCTGGACGGTGGCGCTGGGAGGGCTGCTGGCCGGCCGCTCCGGGGACGCGCCGGAGGAGCGCGGGACCCGGCGGGCCCGGGACGATGAATATATACCACCTCGGCAGGAATAATACAGGCATGGACGACCGTCGGAAGGCGGGTTTCCTCATCTTCATCGGTGGGGCCATTTTTTTGCTGGGGCTGCACATGGCCGAGATACTGTATCCTGGCTACAGTGTCAGCCAGAACTACATCAGCGACCTTGGGGTGGGCCCGGAGCCGTCCGCAATGCTGTTCAACGGCTCGCTGTTCCTGTTCGGGCTCCTGGGGCTGACAGGTTCCTACTTCCTATGGCGAGATGGCGCCGACCGAGTGGTGCCGGTGCTGCTGGCCATTTCCAGCATAGGGGCCATGGGAGTGGGGATATTCCACGAGTACGTGGTCGCCTACCACAACACCTCGGCCCTCCTGGCGTTCCTGTTCGCCGCTCTGACCGCGCTGCTCTCCTACCGCCTGGTGGGAAGGCCGCTGGGATACCTGTCCGCGGCCCTCGGGCTGATGAGCATGGGGGCGATCGTGTTCGCGAACCTGGGCTACGATCTGGGCCTCGGGGTCGGAGGGATAGAGCGCATGATCCTCTATCCCGCGTTCATCTGGATGATCGGCCTGGGGGCGCTGCTGGCCAGCAGGGTATGCGTCACGGGGAGCGCCGTCACCGAACAAGCTCGCTGATGGGGCGGGACTGCCGCTTCCCCTTCCGCCTGCTCACGTACACGTTGCGCCCGTTCTTGGTGATGGTGAAGATGTCGTCGAACTCCTCGATGAACTCCCTCACCCCCTTCTTCCCGTAGTCCTTGAAGTCCAGGTCCGGGGCGAGCCTCTTGACCTCCTTGGAGATCTGAGGCAAGAACGCGGTCCCGTCGTCCTTGACCACGGCGTCGAAGGCGGCGGTGATTATCTTGAGCACGTCGATCTGGCTGCGTATGGGGACCATCGGCTCGGGCCGGGCCTCCGGCTCCGGCGCGGGCTCCTCCGCCGGCATGGGCTCGGGAGTAGGGAGCAGTTCCTCTGGCTCGACCCTCTGGACCTTCTGGACCAGCATGTTCTTGCCCCTGCGCAGCAGGGTGAAATGGGAGGGAAGGGCCTCCAGCAGGTGCGATATTTTCTCCTTCCCGTACTTCGCGCTGTCGAAGCTGGGGTCGATCTTGCGGGCGACCTTGAACAACCTGAACGTGTCCACGGTGCCATCGCGGTTCTTTTCGGCGGCCTCGTAGGCCTGATTCAGCAGGGGCAGGGCGTCCAGGGCGGTACGTCCCTCCGAGCGCTCCGGCGCCGGGGCGGCCTCGCCCTCCCTGCGCTCGGGAGCGGGGCACGGCCCCGACGGCGTGGGGGAGAGCTTCTTGTCCCCGGCCCTGCGCACGAATATGGCGCCATGGTCGGAGCGCTCCACCTCGAACACGTCGTCCAGCTCCTCGATGAGGTTGAGCAGGGAGGGCTTCCCGTAGCTCCTGGTGTCGAAGGCGGGGTCCAGCCTCCTCAGGGCGGCGCCGATATCGCCGTTGAGCGCGCGGCCGTCGTCGTTGACGGCGTAGTCGAACGCCTTGTTCAGTATGTCCATGGCGTCGCGCGGCACCTTCCTGGGGCGGGGGTGGGCCTTGGGGGTCGGAGCTTCCCTGTCCTCTTCCTCCTCCACGCCCTTGCCCAGGTTCTCGGTGGACACGAACACGTCGCAGGCGCGCCGGAAGGAGTCGTGCGTTTCCTTCTTGCCGATGCCGATCACGAAGAGCCCGTGCTCCCTGATCTTAATCGCCAGGGAAGTGTAGTCAGAATCGCTGGAGACGATGACGAATCCCTTGACGATGCCGTCATGGAGTATGTCCATGGCATCGATGATGAGCGCGATGTCCGTGGCGTTCTTGGTCACGTGGCGATTGGATATGTTGGGGAACTGCTGGTAGGGGGTCAGGGCGTACTCCTTGAGCTTGGTCTTCCAGGTGTTGACCTGCCCACCGGCGGTCCAGTTGCCGTACACGCGGCGGATGATGACCGAGCCGTACTTGGAGGCCTCGGCGAGCATGTCCTCGATGTGCGTTGCGGAAGCGTTGTCCCCGTCGACCAGGAACGCCAGCTGCCTGTCCTCTATCCTCTTCTCGTTCATCGCATTTCTCCAGGCGTTATAGGTGCCAGTATTATTGGGACATATAATAAACTAGCTCAACGGCTCTCGATAGCCTGCTGTTGTTCGGGTCCTGCTCTCCCTGCCGTCACCATGGCCGGCCCCCCGTGTCCACGACCCTGCGGTTGTATTCCTTGGAGGTCCTCCAGGCGTCGTAGACCTGCCACGCCCAGACAAAGGCCGCGATCACGGCCGGGACGATGAGCCAGAAGAAGAACAGGAGGACGGCCACGATGAGGAATATGGCCGCGCCCTGGACGAACCTGCGCAGGTACACGTGGCCCAGTCCGGGCACCAGGATGGCCAGTATGACGGCCAGGGGGGTGCTCTTCACCCATGGCCGGCGGGATGGCCGCCAGGGCGGCGGGGAGGGGTCGGGGGCCTGGTACGACCTCGGGACCTCCTCGTCGGTGCCGAAGCCTTCGTCGAACGGCCGGCTGATGTTGTCGACGACCTTCCTCCCCCGGACATCATACCACGGTGATGACGGTGACTCGTCGCGGACCATTTCCATTGCCTCGATTTTTCCACGTCGCCCGACGTACATTAGGGTTGGGTCACATATCCTTATGAGTTGGGCCAGCGTTCTCGTGGTCAATGGACGACGTGGACGTCCGCCTGTGCGGCATGCTCATTCTCGACTCCCGCATCTCCTACCGGGACCTCTCGGACCGGCTGGGCCTCAGCATTCAGGCGGTCCACCGGCGCATCCAGGTGCTTCAGGCGCACGATGTCATCAGGGGATTCACCGCCTCTCTTTCGTTCAGCTACCTCAATGCGGCGGTGGCGTACATCTTCGGGACATCAGAGGCCAAGAGCATGGACCAGGTCGTGCAGGCCCTCTCCCTCGACGACCGCACCTACATTGTAGTGGTCACCGGGCGGAACCGCCTATCCATCGGGGCGGTGCTGCGAGATCACTCCGATCTCGATGATTACGTGGGGTTTGTTAAAAGGGAGGCGAAGCTGACCGACCTGGCCATCGGACTGATGTCCATGACCCGGGTAGGGGCGGACAGGACCGCCGCAGCGGACCGGGAGGCCTCGCTGACCCCGTTGGACTACCGTATCGTCCGTACCCTGAAGGACGATTCCAGGCAGCCTGTGGAGGACATCGCCTCCGAGCTTCACGTCTCCGCCGCCACTGCCCGCAGGAGGCTTTCCAGGCTCATTGACATCGGGGCCATCAGCACTACCATCGACTGGCATCCCTCGGCGTCGGGGGAGATCGTGGCGCAGCTGCACATCCGTATGAATCAGGGAGCGGACCGGTCCAAGGTCATCAACGACCTGGCCGGAAAGAGCGACGGCCGCATCATCTCGGTTATCACGTTCAGCAACCTCCCGGACTTCATCTTCCTGGTGGTCTGGGCCCCTACTCTAAAGGGCATCGACGAGATCACCGGCATCGTCCGGGACGAGGGGGGTGTGGACTCGGTGTTCCCCGACATCATCATCTCGGAGCACCGATTCGATACGTGGGTCGATAGGCTGGTGGCCGAGAGGGCGGCCAGCGGAAGCGTTCTGAAGGATTATCAACAGAGTCGTTGACGCGTCGCACATCTTGATGCCTTCCATTGCCGTTATTTCCCGCACCGCTTGAACACGCGGATATCAACCGTCGAAGGCCTCGCCGTCTACGGGCCCGGGAACGGCCCGGGGACATGATGACATGGATCTGATAAGCGTTGAGACAATGAAGGACGGCCTTATTGTTGGGGCGGCGGTAGGCGCCGTGAGCGCCGTCGCGGTGATGGCCATAGGGCCTCACTTGACTGACGTATCTGGCAATGTGGCGGGCTGGGCGGGCAAGTGGGCCCTGATCTCGGTGGTGTTCGGCGTGTTCGCCGCGATCGCGTACGGCGCGCTGTCCCAGCAATGGGACTGGGGACCGCAGCATTTCCTGGTCCTGGCGGCCGGGCTGGCCGTCGCGCTGACGGCGATGGAGTTCCTGCCGATATACGGTGGCGGCTTTGCCCCCAACTGGCAGCTGTACACGGTGCTGAACTTCGTCTACGCCCTGGGGTTCGGGTACCTGATCCCCCTGCTGCACTAGGCGCACCATGCTGCCTGTTGGACTGGAGGAGTTGAAGAGGAAGGCAAGGGCTGAGGGGGAGGCGTTCGTTCCTGTCCTGGAGCGGGACGGCCTCCGCCTCGGGCTCATCGCAGCTCATCGCCAAGGGAGGGTCATGCTCTGCATCGAGGCGTTGCTGATATTGCTGCCCACGGGATCGCCGGTAGACCGCCTGGAGCTTGAGGCCAAGGTCGGATGGCTATGCCGCTGGGTAGAGATGGGGTATACGCTCCAGCACTTCGACGGCGAGTGGGTGGTGGCGATCAAGCGTTCGAACGATGACGACGTGCAGGCAGAGCTGGATAGGCTGCTCGGCACGCTCGGTGAAGGAATTTAAAGGCGAGGGCGCATAGGCTCCCTCATGGCCGTCCTTCGTTCCATCACCATGCGCAACTACCGAAGATATCAGGGCGAGGTCGAGCTGGAGCTCGGGGACGACGTGACGGTCATATCGATGCCCCTGGGGAATGGGAAGACCACTGTCCTGGAAGCGATAACATGGTGCCTCTTCGGGAGCGGGGCCGCTGACACTTCAGAGATCGCCAATGCCCAGGAGATGTGCCGGGGCGGTGCCGAGGTCATGGTTGCTTTGGGGTTCGAGGGGGGCGCTCGCCTGGAGAGGTCCGCCTCCTGCCCCGCGGATGGCGGGGCGGAAGCACAGAACATCAGGTGGTCCCTGGTCGACCAGAACGGCAAGGCGGCCCAAGGAAGGCCCAACGACGAGGACGAGTTCATCGACCTCCAGGAGGAGCTGTTCCCCAACGCCTGCGCGTACTCCAACCTAGTCAGCGGACCCGGCCTCATGGGCGGCTCCGGCAGGATCGAGAAGGCGGTGATGGCCAGCGGCGAGTGGTGCTGCACCGACCTGCCGCTCAGAGCGGGGGCGCAGGCCACCGCACTGTTCTTCGAGGCCTGCCCGAGCTCGATGATCGACCTGGTGGCCTACGACCCCATAGGGCGGCCGGAGGTGGGGATCGACCCTGGCGGGGAGGTGGAGGCCCAGGAGGTCCAGATGGCCCTGCTCGCCCACTCCCTCGGATTCATCAAGGCCCATGACCGGGACGGCAACTGCCCCATCTTCCTCGACGATCCCTTTCATGGCATGGGCGCCGAGCTCAAGGGACGCGCGCTTCGGGCCATGCTGAACTTCTTTGAGGGGCGCCAGGTCATCTTCCTATTATCCGACCCCTCAGAGGTGGAGGCCCTCCGCGCCGCCGGGGCGGTGGACAAGGAGCTGGAGATCTGGGGCTGAGACGGCCGCTCGACGCTGAGATCCTTACTTCTCAACGAATTTTCCAACGAGCATCTTGGATTCTCTAACAAAGTCAGGTATGCTGTATGCATCTATTCCCGTCACCGCTGCAGTGACCCCAATCATTCCTTCTTCGTCAGTCATCCATTCGTTATCTTTTCCCCTTTCGACGGTCAACTGGGTGCCCTTGTTCTCCTCGATTTCCCCCTCATATGCCGCGAACTTGCGTTTCGTTATCCCATTCTCATAAAGGGAGAACCAATAAGATCCGACAGAGCCTGAACATCCCATGACAAAGACCGTTGTCGCCCTGATCTCAGAAAGCTTCCTGAGCTCCTCATCCATCATAGATATGGACATATCGGGATCGAAAATTACAGTCCAATCATTCATTTGCCAAATTGCGATCTCTCCATGATCCACATCATCAAGCGTGTTCACGGCCTTAACGGCAGTCCCGTCATCCTGGGCATATCCAATCTCTCGCATAATGTCTGGGAAGTTCAATCGGTGCATGCCCTTCAAAAAGACATAAGATGCGTGAAGGCTCATTGCATATGAATCCCCCATCATGAATTTAAAATGCACTATGGCATTCTTTGGTAAAGCGATGCGACACCTTTCGCGGCGAACAAGTTATATCAATCACCTGCCCGCACTTCGAACATATGAGCCCTGTCAGGAACATCAGCACGGAGCAGATGAAGGAGGCCGCCAAGGAGGACAAGTGCACCATCCTGGACGTCCGGGAGAAAGTGGACTTCGAGGCGGAGCACGTGCCCCTCGCCATCAACATGCCCATCGATGAGCCGGACGAGGACGTGAAGGACCTAGACAAAGACAAGACCCTGATCGTGTACTGCCGGGCCGGCGGGGAGAGCAGGAAGGTGGCCCAGGACCTCTCGGAGCAGGGGTTCAAGGACGTCCGGGTCCTGGAGGGCGGGTTCATGGGATGGAAGAGGGGCGTGCAAAAGGAGTTCATGAAATGAACGCACCCCCGGACCGCTGGAGCGAGGTGCCGGTGAGGGAGGTGGACGACCGGCCGCCCACCAGCGGGCTCGAGTGGAGGGTCCCCGCCACCATACTGACGCTGGCCGCATGGCTGGCCTTCGTCATCCTGTGGCTGTCCTTCTTCGCCTCGGACCTGGACATATATCAGAATCTGGCCATGGCGCTCATCTCCCTAGTGGTCCTGTTCGGCGCGCTGGGTGCGGTCTGGGCGGGGTTCGGCATGCGCATGAGAATGATGTACGGCCCCGGCCGCGAGTGGTCCCGCCCCGCCGGGGAGCGGCGGGAAAGGTGGGCAAGGCGGATCATCTGGCTGGGATGGGCGGTGTTCCTAGTCCTCTGGCTGCTGTACTATGCCGACGGCTTCACGGGATTCCAGAACCTCGCGGTGCTGATAGCCTCCCTGCTGGTGGCCGGCGCCCTGTCCGCGGCGGTCCGCGCGGCGTGGTCCCGCTGACGCTGTTGACATAAGGGCAGGGCACGTCCTCATCGTGACGTTATGTTATCTTTTGTGAGAGTCATAGCAGGACGTTATTATAATTTAGAATCGTCCCGCCGCAGGTGAACGCCAGGAGATTCAACGCCATATGCATCGGTATGATGGTGATCGTGACCGTCATAGCGATGACCATGGTATACTACGGCCCCGGCGGACTGGCGGGCGAGGACCGGCACATCGATCTCAGCAAGCTCTCGCCGCTGGCGGCGGACGCTTCCGAGAACCCCTTCCTGAAGTACAACATCAACACCGGCCTGGCCGTGGCGGTCATAGGCAGCTTCGGGCTCATGACGGTGGGCCTGGTGGTCCTGTTCCAGGACGGCCCCGTGCTACCGCACCGAAGACGAAGATGATGATGATGCTTTCCTCCCCGACATAAGCAGCGCCGGGTCGAACATGGACGGAGGGAGCACCTCGCCCTCCAGCAACCTGCTAATCCTGAGGCCGCCGGCGACAGAGGTCAGTATCCCGATCCCGTTGCATCCCAGGTTATAGTACAGCGCCCCGTTCCCGGGGTCCTGTCCCACCAGCCTCACGTTGGGGGACGTATACCCCATCAGCCCCTTCCACTGGACGTCCCGGGGCCCCTCGTACCCTTGAACGGTGCGGGCCATGAACCCCTCGATGAGGCCGTAGAACTCCTCGTCCCGAAGGCTCTCGTCCTCGGGCCCCTCCCCCGGGCGCAGCTGAAGGTCGGGCCCTCCCGCCGAGGTGAGCCAGCGGTCCCCGAACCTCCGCCTGGTGACGTAGTAGTACGGTCCATTTCCGGAGGGGCCGGGGAAGAACACCTTGACCCCGGGGCTGCCGGCGGAGGAGTACTTGCCGATCATGTACCCTTCCACCCCGCGCACCGCCCCCTTTCCCACCGGGAAGGCACAAGCCTCGTAGCGAGGTTCCGGATACCCGTTGGTGCACATGACAACGCTCCCGGCGTGGACCGCGTGGCCATTGACCTTCACCGCCGCTCGGTCCCCCAGGCGCACCGAGGACGCCGCGGAGCGTTCGTAGATGCGGAAGCGGTTCCCGTAGCGCTCTGCCAGGCGCTCGGCCAGCTTCTCGGCGAGCACCGCGCTGTTGATCGTCCCCACCCTCGTTCCCATCGCGGCGATGTAGCGGGGGTCGCGCGACCACAACGCTTCCAGCAACCCCTCCCGGGTCACCGCGCGCACGCCCTTGGGGATGCTGGGCACCTCCTTGATGATATCGTCCGCGATCAGGACCTGGCCCCTTGTGCCGGCGGGAGCGCCTTCCTCCAATCGCCCCTGCAGGTCCTCCAGGGACGAGAGGGCAAGATGGCCCTGGACGTCCTGGAGCAGCTCTTCCGCGTCGATATACTTCAGCATGTCCCGGAGGTGCTTCCAGCCCTCGAACGTCTCCGCAAGTCCCTGCTCCACCAGGGCGGCGCCGTACCTCTCCACGAGCTCAGGGTACGGCACCTCGAAGGCGGCCACCACCTGGCCGGCATTGTGCCCCGTAGCTCCTCCGGCCACCAGGTCCTTCTCCAGCAGCACCACGTCGAGGTCGGTGCGCTCCAGGACGAAGTACGCGGTGGAGATCCCCGCGATCCCGCCCCCGATTATCGCAACGTCGGCGGCGTCGCTCTCCCGAAGCTCCGTCACCGGCCTGGTCCGCCTGAGCTGGGCCAGCCAGGGCGAGGTCGTCTCCGCTCCCATACCCGTTCAATGAGGCCCGTTTTTATTTGAAGCTGCCGCTTTCCCCGCGGCCCCGAGCGGCGCCCACAACGGTCCCGGCGCTCAGCCGTCGGCGATGAGCTTGATGATGTTGGACGGGCTGCCCTCCACGTCCCAGGTCCCCGCCGACAGCACCCAGGTGTGGTCGGAGACCTTCTCCAGCCCCCCGGCCTGGTCCGAGCCGACGATGAGCGTGTATATCCTGGACTGGGTGCGCTTCTTGAAGCTCAGCCACTCGCCCACCAGGTCCTGGTCCGACACCTGGGACATGCCGTCGGTGAAGAACAGTATGTCGGCGCCCCTCCACTCCTTTTCCCTCACGGTCTCCAGCCCCACCCGCAGGGCGGAGTTGAAGTCGGTCCCGCCCTCGAACTGCCGGCACACGATGTCCAGGAGGTTCTGGGCCATCTTCTTCTTGTCCGAGAGGTTCAGCTCGAACTTCCAGTCGTTGGCGGCGAAGAGGATCACTTTGATCTCGCGCTTCTCCCGGGCCATGCGCCTGGCCAGCATGAGGATGAGCGACTTGGCGAGGAGCTCCGGCTCCCCCACCATGGAGCCGGACGCGTCGATGAGGGCCACCACCGGCCCCTTCCTGCGCCTCTCGGGGGCGGCGGACCAGTTCAGCCCCTTCAGCTCGTAGGTAAGAAGCTCGCCCTCCAGCATCTGGGAGAAGAACAGGGTCTGCAGGATGGGCACCTTGAGCTTCAGCAGCTCCACGGGAAGCACGTGCTGGACGTCCTTGGAGCGGCCCAGCGCATACGCCTCTTGAGTAGAGAAGCTCTGGGCCTTCTCCCTCTTGGCCCCGAACTCCACGTCCAGCTGCCCCATCAGGTCAATGATCCTCTGAAGCTGGCTGCTCATCTGGAGCAGCTGGGCCATCCTGTCCACGTCCCGGAGGTAGGCCACGAATACCTCCTCCACCGAGATCTCGTCCTCTCCGGGGGGGAGCAGCTGTTCCATCATAGAGAGCATGCTCAGGTAGCTGCGCAGCTCCTCCATGCCCTCCCGGAGCGCGTCCCCCATCAGGTCCCTCAGCGCGCCCCTCGCCTCCCCTCTGGCGTCGATGGCCTCCAGCTCCTCCACCGCGCGGAGGACGTCGTCCCTCCCTATGGCGGTCTGGCGCTGCCAGGCGTGGACCGTCAGCGCGATCAGTCCGCCCATGGCCCGCTCCTCCTCGGTATCGGAAGGAAGGAGGACGGTCCGGTCCATGATGTCCAGCACCATGGACACCACGCCCCTCAGGGCCATGGCGGCGATGATGTCGCTCTTGGCCGCCATCCCCCTCATCTCGCTCCACGCCGGGGTCTCCTTGAGCAGCCTCAGGACAACGTGGAAAGCCCCGTACCTGGCGGCGTGCCGGCGTGCGTCCACCACCTTGCGGGAACCGAACAGCTCCTGGGCCAGGATGGATGCCATCTCCTCACGCTTGCGGCGGGGGATCCTTCGCGGCCTCCCCACCACCAGGCGCACCGCGTCATCGTTATAGGCTTTCTTCCAGCGCACCATCGCCGACGCGACCATGCCCGCCTCTCTTATTCCACGCGCTCCTCGGTGGTGACGATATCCCTGGTGTCCCCGAGAAGGGATCTCATCTCACCCATGACCGCCGCCTTGCCGTCGTAGATGGACATTATATCCTCGCGGTCCCGGTGAGACAGCCAGATGTTCTCGACGAGAGCCTTGTGAAGCTCGGCCCTTTCCTTCTCCAGGTCTGTCTCAAGCAACCCCAGGTCGTCCTCGAGGTCCTCCACCTCCTGGAGGTACAGGGCCTTCTTGTCCTCGTCCAGGGCCCGGACCACCGGCCTTCCCTTGGACTCGAAGTAGTCCAGGAAGTTCGGGTACATCTTAGGGGTGGTCCTGTTCCTGGTCAGCTGGTACTTCTCCTCCTTGCCGGTGAGGACATAGATGTGATCGGGGCTGTTATGCCCATGCTCCCTGAGCGAGTTCCAGTCGGTGAACTCGCGCTCGCAGCTGTAGCAGGTAACCTTCTCCGGCAGGATGTAGTTCCTGGACAGGGCCGCGGAGGCGTGCAGGTCCTGGAGGTCCTTCTTGGTCCTCTCCAGGTCGACCCCGCCGGACACCGTCATTTCCAGGAGCAGCTTGCGTATGGTGGCCTTCTCCTCCGGCTTGTTCCAGGTCATGTGCTGCAGCAGCGGCAGCATGGTCTTGTCCACGTTCTCGCGGTCCAGGGCGGCCGCGGCCACGCGGAGGACGCGCACGAACTTCTTCCAGCGGCGGTCCGAAACGCTCACCCCCATGGAACGGAACTCTTTGCGAAGGCCCACCAGGGCGTCGAGCACGTCCTCGCCCACCGGGACCGCCTCCGCCCTCTCCTGCAGGACGTCCAGCTCGGCGATGTTCAGCTTGGTGGAGGGCGCGAAGTTCTCGGCATGCCCCAGGATGAGGTCCAGGAAGTTGGTCTCGTCCTGGACGTAGCCGACGTAGTAACGGAACAGGAAGCGGTCGTACAGGGCCTCCAGGCTCTCGTTCTCCTCCGGCAGCTCGTTGGACGCGCCGAACACGGAGTACAGCGGCACGGTCACCAGCTCGGAGCCGTTGTGGTACTTTCTCTCGTTGAGGATGGTGAGCAGGGAGTTGAGGATGGACGAATTGGCCTTGAAGATCTCGTCCAGGAAGGAGACGTTGGCGGTGGGGAGGTATCCCTCGATCTTGCGGCTGAACACGTCCTCCTGGAGGGAGCTGAGGGACAGCGGCCCGAAGATCTCGTCGGGAGTGGTGAAGCGGGTGAGGAGATAGTAGAAGAAGTTCCCCTCCTCGATGGCCTTGCACATCTCCCTAGCCAGCAGGCTCTTGGCCGTGCCGGGGGGGCCGATGAACAGCACATGCTCCCCCGATATCATGGCCAGCAAGGACCCTGCGATCTCGTCCTCTCTCTCCTTGAAGTTCTCGTTCAGCTCATCGCTGAGCGTCTGTATCTTAGACCTCATCGTCCCTTCTCCGTATGAGCGTGTGGTGAAATGAGTTGAGCTAGGCAATAATCCTGAGCCGGGGCTGCAAGCCTCATCGCTCGCGGAATCGCCGGTTCCCCTGACGCACAAGCCTTGTGCCACAAAGAAAACATCAATGCTATTAATATGTTCGAACGAAAGAACACCCGTGAGGGGAGCGCAGGGTAGACTTGCTTTCTGCATGGCACATGCGTCCCGCATGTTACGAGATGAAGAGCATACAGCAGTGTCTCAGGACTTTGTTTATTTGAAAATGGTCTAGCATTGATATCAACCAGCGATGATCTGACCATTGGCGTTATACCGTTAGAGATATGCTGCTCACCCGGCTTGAACCAAAGGACGGAGTTTTGCTAGCAAACCTGATCATTGCATTTTTCCGCCCCCAGGGGCTTCCGAGTTCAGATTCTTCCCCCTTCCAGCTCGAACGGTGTTTCACTTTGTATCTCTACTGAATAGAATGGAAATGCCGGAGCTAAAAATGGCATGAGTTTTTGAAAATCTTTGATAAAGCCATCGGTAAGAACCTTCGCATCGTTTTCGTTCGTTACTGTAATCAATATCTTAGCATCTTCGACAATGAAGTCCACCGATAAGACAGAGCTGTTGCCAATCCAATGGGGTTTACTTTCAGGATTTATCTCCCCTTCGATCAAATAGTAGACCAACCTGTTAGCCCTATCTTCTCCGATGTGGCACGCATCTGCTAGTCTAAATAGGGCGCAGAGAAATTGTAAACGTACTTGGTCCCCATGTATGTGTACGGCGTTCTTTGGTACCTCGGATAGATCATATCTCGATTGGTGATATTTCACAAGATACATCATCGAGTTCTTTAAATCGCCCAATAATGAATAATTTTCTTCAATGATCTGGAGGAGCCTACAGGATTCCCTCGAATGCTCACTCCGCTCACTGCAGGTCAAATAGCCAATGTCGTGCAACCATGCTGCTGAATATAGCAACCTAACTTCAGTGCGACTTAGTTCAAGCCCTTCTGCTTTTAATATGCTGATGAATAGATTAAGGTAACTGATAATGGAAGTTGAATGGACTATGCCATGACCGGTCAGGTCTCTGAAATTTCTCTGAATAAATGGAAAGATCTGGCGGGCCATCTGTTCTGAATCAATTAGCAATTGATCAGATTCAGAATTTGCCAAATGGATATACAGAGCTGCTTCCCGCGAATGAGGCGTCCTGACCACCCTTTAAGTACCTATAATGTGATATTGGTTAATAAATATACCGAAGTCTAATTAGCATACTCGAATCTGAAGGTTATATATACCGCTTATTGTTATACCGTGTGATGGGATACCACCGAAATCCACAATATTCATACCTGAGGGTATAGTATAATTTGTGGACAAATTCCCTAAGATTACACAAGGGGGCAGACAGCATGGTTGATTGGTCGGTCCTGTCAAACGACCTTAAAATATGCTACGTTATTCGTGAATACCGGGAAAAAAAGGAGGGCATCTACTTCACGAAGTTAGTGGAGGAACTGAAAGACGACATGTCTCGATCCACTGTTTCGAAGACCCTGAATAAGCTGTTTGACCTTGGAATTATAGATGGCAACTGGGAGAAGGTCAATGACAAGTGGACTAGGACCTTCAAAATCGCAGGAGAAGCTGAGTACATCATAGACAAGATCTATGATACGACAAAAAGGCCTAAGAAATCCGAATAAATCGGCCTATCTTAGGCCTCTCTGTCTTTATTGTCTCGATGAGGATGTTGTCTGCCTTTAGAGTTTCGTTGATCTTTTTATTCAGCCTATCCAAGAATATTCCGTTCACAAAGTAAGGTAAGCACAATTTGCATATCTCATCATTCTTCTTTTTCAATTTCACGGCCTTACAAAGACAGTCATTTGGAGATGTGTCAATTATGTCACACCCATTTGAATCCAACCTAGGGAAGACAAGTGGCGTAACGATAATCTCCGTTCGGCCCTCGTACTTTGTTATGAATGCTCTAACTTTCGACTCATCCACCGTCGCAAATTTGTAATATGGAGACGCTATCACTGACTCATCAGCTTCGACTTCGACGTTGATGTTTCGAGAAAGAACCTTATTTATGACTTTTTCTATTTCGATATCTGATACATTATTTACACTATTCTTTATCGCATTACATATGGAGTCGGCGATCTTATCTAGATCTTGCTCAGGCGTAGTGATTTTTAGCTTCGGAAAATCGGGGTTGTCTTTTGCCTTAAGGCCATCGACAAAGGGTAATTCCCAAACCAGATAGTCTTCGGACTGCTTGGGAAAATCTTCAAATACGGTCTTACATGGCACTATCTTAATATCTGGATATTTTTTATTAATTATTACATTGGAACCTGCATTCGATAAAAGGCAAGCAACTATTATGTTTTTTGGTTTATATCTCTGCAGCCTGGAAATAACGTTGGTTATTGTATCCGCAGTATGGATAGAATCATCAAAAACCAATACTCTCAGCTTGCTTACCATGCTCTTTTTCGCGTCGATTTCGCTATCGGAGATGACGTTGAATTTTTTTAAACCGGGATATTCAGCGAAGAAATTATCAACTATCCACGCACCCTTTCTATCCACACCAACAAGAGTATCGATCTCTAATGAACTGGATTTGAACAGATTTGCAAGGAGGCCATATATTTCCTTCTTCTTTTCTTGGTGGTTATCGGAGTTTAGGAAGTAATCAAATCCGCTGATAGCAAAATCATCCAGATTTATTCTTCCATGCTCCATATAACTATGGAAGAACATATTTGATATTTATACTAGCTGGGCGGTTAATTGAAAGACCCAGAGAATTGAATCAGTTGTTAATTCCCTCATCATCGACTTTGTGGAGATCATCGTGGCAGGGGTCGAAAGCATGATGTAACATCGGGCACGAAATGACCTCGCCAGAGGTCAGTTCAAGCTCTTCCTGGAGACAACTGGCCTCGGGACGGTATGGTCTCGTGCCGAACGATACTACTTGGAACGGCAACAAAATAATGCGTGCGGTCGATCAGATAGCGAAGGGAGCAGGACGCCTCGGTATGCCGCTGTATTCGAGCAACAGGTCGAAGCACTCGTTCACGCAGCACCAGCTTCTAGTGCTGGCCGTGCTTCGCCGGATGCTGGTGAAGTCATACCGCGAGTTGGCAAAATGGGAGATCTTCACAACGTTGGCAGATGTCTCAATAGTTCGGCGTGCAGTGAGGCGGTGCCTTCAACGGACGCATCGTTGAACACGTAGTATGTTCCATCGTACGTCCTAATCAGCACGCAAGCGCCCGTATCCTTATAGATGGCACCGTTGCAGCTCCCTACCTCGTCGTTGTACAGCCGACCCGCGATTATTTCGTGGTTGCTCAGTCCGAATTCGCGGCTGACGTGGAACGTCCCGTCATTCGGCTCGCAGCTGTCTATGTCCGAATAGGCGATGCCCCAACCATACGGAGGTGCATCGATGCTGACCTTTTCCTCGTCCATCGTGACCGATAACGAACCGCCGACACCACCGGTTATGAACAGGGTCATCGGCAGCATGACCACGAGCAGGAGGATCGATGTGAACGATATCTGCGCCAGGGCCATCTTGTCATTCTTGGAGGGCATCGAGAACCGGGGGCCTTCGTTCCCCTTGGCCTTGTCGCTAACGGGCCGCCCCCGCACCATATTCGCATGCCCGATTTTGGCGGCCGCCAAGAGCTGCTCGTACATCGCTCGTAAATACCAACGATATGTTCATTGAACGGAATGATGGTGAAGAAGGCCGAGGCGGATCATGTCCCCGAGATAGTGGAGATATGGATGGAGTTGATGGATCATCATTCCAATCTCGATCCGTTCTTCACGCGGCGAGTCGACGGGCATGAAAATTACCGGCGCCACCTCGAAACGCTGTTGGGTTCGGATAGCTCCCTTATAGCGGTCGCGATCGAAGACGGCCATGTCATCGGTTACTCCGCAGCGGAGATAGCGTACTATCCACCCGTGCTTGAAAGGGAAAGGTACGGCCTGATAAAGGAGATGGCGGTGAGGCCGTCGTTCAGAAGAAAAGGGGTCGGAGAGCAAATGCTCGCTTACCTCAACGGATGGTTTGACGATCAGGGGGTCGGAAGGATAGAGCTCCGGGTCGTGTCCAAGAACGTCATGGGCCGCTCTTTCTGGGAAAAACATGGTTTCCGAGAGTATAGGCTCATGCTCTATCGGGATGTCGACGGAGGGTCCGGCCATTAGCGGCCCTTGATCTCAAGCTCTCTTCTTCAGCGCCTCCACTGCGGAACCGGCGATGTGGGGGTTGATCTCGTACCCCGCCCCGTTGCGCCCCAGGGCGGCCGCGGCGAGCAGCGTGGTCCCGGAGCCCAGGAACGGATCCAGGACCGTCTCGCCTTTGAAGGTGAAGGCGCGTATCAGCCGCGCCGGGAGCTCGGCGGGGAAGGGGGCGATGTGGTCCCGGCGGTCCCCGCTGGCCTGGGGCGCCATCAGCCACACGTCGCTGTTCTTTATGGACAGCCAGAACTCCTTGTCCAGCCGCGAGGCCTCCTTATCGGCGGCAGGGACGTGGGCGTACTTCTTCGGCCGTAGCGCTCTGGGGATGGGCTTCTCCAGCTCCAGTATGAACTCGTGCATGTTGTTGATCAGGATGCCCCCCGGGTACGGGTAGGTGCCGAAGGGGGCGCGGACGCCGTTGGTCTTGTGCCATACGATGTCCCGCTTGAACACGAAGCCCAGCTCCTCGCACCGGTCGATGGTCCTCCCCACCAGGTTCAGGGTGCGATAGCCCCCGTCGGGCTGCCGGACCGGCAGGTTCATGATATTGATGAAGGCCCTCCGCCCCGGCTGGAGGACCCTGTAGCACTCCGACCACACCCGGCCGATCTCGTCGAACCAGTCGTCCACGGAGTGGACGTCCCCCAGATCGCCCCGCAGCGGCCGGGGGGAGTACATCTTGGTATCGAAGTACGGCGGCGACGTCACCACCAGGTGCACGCTGCCGTCCTCCAGTTCGCCCATGCTCTGCGAGCCCCTGCACAGCACCTCCTGCCTGGTCCCGTTGACCTCGAGAACGGTGCGCTCCGGGACCGGGGGCCGGGGGACCGCGCGCTCGCCCATCTCCCTCAGGTGGGCGATGTCGAACCTCTGCTGCCCGCTGCCGGCGATGGTCACGGGGACCTTTGACTCCCTGACCAGGCGGTGCAGCTCCCGGACCGTCGTGCCCAGGAAGTTGGCCGCCTCGCCGGCGGAGAGGTACCGCCTATCGCTGTAGTCGGAAGTACCGCTCCCTTCCTCCAATCTCACCACGGATAACACTAATGCGAGGAAGGATGGGTTAACCCTTTTGGCGCCAGGTCCCTTACGCCGGAGCGCTCAACCGTACCCGTCCAGCTCGTAGGATGCGTTCCTTCCGGACGCGCAGGCCTCCTGGTGGCGGATGAAGTCCTTGATGGTGTTGCGCAGCACCGTGGCGCTGGTCTCCCCCACCACCTCGCCGAGCAGCTGGTCCCGGCAGAACATCTTGAAGGTAGGAGTGCCCTGGATCCCGTACTGGCTTGCCAGGTCCCAATTGTCCCTCGCGTGTATGCGGGTGAACACCGCCTCGTCCGCCATCTCCCGGGAGAGGTCCTCGTAGATCGGGGCCATCCTCTGGCAGTGCGGGCATTCGGGAAGGTAGAACTCCACCACCACGAGCTTGTCCTTGTTCCTGATGGTCTCGGCGAAGTTCTGCTGGTCCAGCTCCATCACGTTGTGCATCAGCTCTGTCGGGCCTACATCTGCCATATTCTCACCTCTCTTTCCGTGGTGCTGACGTGAGAGGGCCCATTTCATAAACGTTGTTCTTGCCCCTTATCCTCATCGGGCAAGCTCTGGACCGCTGGACGGCCCTCCTGGCGGGGCAGGTGCTCCACCCTGTACTCATGCTTGGGCATGCCCACCCAGAAGACGTGCACCACCGGCGCGGTGTCCGGCTTCGAGTAGTCGGGCAGCATCGTTATGGTCTGGGTCGGGCACACCTCCACGCAGGTGTTGCACCCGATGCACCGGTGCCTCACGATGGTCTGGGTCTTGGCCTCCTTGTCGGTGGTGATCGCCCGGGAGGGGCAGGAGCGCTCGCACTTCCGGCACCAGATGCACTTCTGCATGTCCCACACCACCCTCCCCCGGTTATCGGGGGGGAGGTCCGCCGGCACCGCGGGGTAGGTGGTGGTGAAGGGGCGCCGGAACAGGTTCTTGAGCGCGGAGGTCAGCATGGACATGGGATCACCGGTCCGTGCAACATATGCACGGGTCCACCGACACCGATATGGTGCCGACGTCGCACAGCTGGTACCCCAGCATCATCGCCAGCAGCGCCTGCACGTTCATGAACGCGGGGGTCCGGAGCTTTATCCTCTCCAGGCTCAGGGTCCCCTTGGCCTTGATGTAGTACATCAGCTCCCCCCGGGGAGCCTCCACCCGGGAGAACACCTCCCCGGTGGGGTGGCCGCGCACCTGCATGGCGATGGGTCCGTCCTTCAGGAGGGCCAGGCACTGCTCGATGATGTCGACCGACTGAAGGCACTCGTCCATGCGCACCATCATGCGGGCGTACACGTCACCCTCCTCCCGGACCACCGGCCGGAAGTCGATCATGCCGTAGGCGGCGAAGCCGTCCTGGCGGATGTCCTGCGGCACCCCTGACGCGCGGGACACCGGCCCCACCGCGCCGTACGACCGGGCATCCTGGGTGGAGAACTTGCCGATGCCCGCGGTCCTCTTCCTCAGGGTGCTGTCCCGGCTGAAGATCCGGTGAAGCTCCATCAGCCTGGGCCTCAGATCGTTCATGGTGTTGGCGATCTCCTTCTCCATCTCGGGGGCGAGGTCCCTCTTCACCCCCCCGATCACGTTCATGCTGTAGTGGACCCGGTTGCCCGATATCCTGTTCACCAGCCACATCACCAGCTCCCGCTCCCGGAAGGACTGCATGAACAGGTTCTCGTACCCTACCGATTCGGCGACGTGGCCCAGCGCCAGCAGGTGGGAGGTCAGCCGCTGGCACTCCATGAGAATGGAGCGGATGAGCTTGGCCCGCTCGGGCGCGTCGACATCGAAGATCCTCTCCAGGCCCTGGCAGTAGACCGAGGAATGATGGAACGAGCAGATGCCGCACACCCTCTCGCAGAGGTACTGGGACTTCTTGTAGTCCATGGACAGCGCCCGCTCCATCCCCCGGTGGTTGTACCCTATGTTCACTTCCGCCCCCACCACCCTTTCCTCCTCCAGCTTCAGCGCCACGTTCAGCGGCTCGAGGTAAGCGGCGTGCTGCGGGCCGAACGGTATGATCATGCTCCTAGACATCGTCTCCCCCCTTTCTCTCCCCCGCTTTCTTGGGCCCCTTCGGCGGTCCCTCCGGCTTCGGCTCCGGCGGCCGGCGCAGCGGGCACTTCATGCTCTTCCCGGCCTCCAGCAGCAGGCCGGGGGCCATGCCCTTGAAGTTCAGCCCGAACAGGTCCACGATCTCCCTCTCCAGGTTGGTGGCGCCGGCGTACACGCCGGAGATGGTGTCCACCTCCCGGTCCGGGGGGAGGCTGAAGCGGACATCCTGCACGCACCCTCCCAGGTCGTAGGCGTAGATCAGCTCGAAGGTCCCGTCGGGGTTCTCCCGGACCATGATCATGATGAGCCGGGCGCCCTTGGCCCTCATCTCCTCGGCCGAGGCGCGGACCTCGCTAAGGTCCCGAAGGGGCGGGGCGGGCGGCGCTTCCTCCGCGCTCATCGCTCCGCCTCCCGGCGCTTCTTTTCCAGCGTTCCCTCCTCCAGGGCCGCGATCTTCTTCTCCCATAGCGACAGCGCCAGCAGCACCCCGTCGATGAGCGCTTCGGGGCGGCAGGCGCACCCGGGGACGTACACGTCCACCGGTATCACCTTGTCCACCCCCCAGTTCACGTTGTAGCAGTCCTGGAAGGGCGCCCCGGTGGAGGCGCAGTCCCCGCACGCCACCACCAGCTTGGGCTCCGGCACCTGATCGTACAGGTTCCTCAGCCGGTCCTCGCACCGCTTGGTGACCGGCCCGGTGATGAGCAGGATGTCGGCGTGCTTGGGGTTGGCGGCATTGATGATGCCGAACCGCTCCACGTCGTACCGGGGAGTAAGGAGGCACCATACCTCCATATCGCAGCCGTTGCACGACCCGGTGTCGAAGTGCAGCAGCCACGGCGACCTCTTGCGCATGGTCTCGATGAACTTCATATGATCACTCCAAGGCTGAACAGGTTCACTATCAGGACGTTCACGGCCATAAGGCCCACCCCGAAGGTCAGGGTGAAGAACAGCATCCTCTCCCTGGTAAGGCGGGCGGTGATGTTGTCGATGATGATGGCGGCGAACACCACCACCAGGACGATGGCCACCCGGCCCACCGCGGTGAGCAGGGGGCTGTCGAACCACACGAACAGGGCGAATACGCTGAAGATGAAGCCCAGCTCGAACCAGTGCGCCAGGGTCATGATGGCCAGGTACGGCCCGGAGTACTCCACGTACGGCCCCGACATCAGCTCCTGGTGCGCAGTGGGCACATCGTAGGGGGACTTCTCCATCAGGATGACCAGCACTGGGATCATGACCAGCATAGCCACCGGGTACAGGCTGAGCAGGCCGCCGCCGATCTCGTCGACGATGAAGGAGCGCCGCAGCCCGATGGCCAGGATGATCAGGAACAGTACCGGCTCATAGGCCAGTATGGCCAGCAGCTTCCTGTGCCCGCCGATGTAGGCGTACGGGGAGGCCGCGGAGAACGCCCCCATGGCCGTGCAGATGGACCCCGCTCCGGAGATGAAGAACGCGATCAGCAGGTCCCCGCCGGTGACAATGATGCCCACGGCGAGGGCCTGGAACATCAGGGTGGCGGCGGCGAAGGTGACCTGGAGGGTGTTCAGCAGCATGGGGCGCTTATTGATGAGCTTGACCAGATCGTAGAACGGCTGCACTATGGGCGGGCCGATGCGATTCTGGAGGCGGGCGGTGATCTTGCGGTCGATCCCGATCAGGAGACCGACCGCCAGGGGGATTAGCACTATCAGGGCGGCCTGCAAGGCCAGCTCGGAGAGCGCCATTCACAGCACCTCCATCAGGATGGGGGCCACCACCATTGCCACGACCAGGATGCCGCTGGCGATCTCCCCGATCAGGGTCACGACGCGGACCCTGGCATCGTTCAGGTAATAGTGGCCCACCGGCTCGAAGTGGAAATCCTCGCCGGAGGCGTAGGGCTTGGCCACCTGCTCCTGCCCGGGACGGAATAGCAGCCTAAGCCCGATGAACACTGCCGCCACCAGCACCAGGAGCACCAGGACCGGTAGCTCTCCCGAGGGGGTGACCAGGGTGACGGAGTCGGTCCCGACAGGCAGGTCGAAGTACTGCGAGACGTAGGGGTTGATGAGGTACAAGATCACCGGGCCGATGAGGGCGGACAGCGCCACGGAGGCGACCATCAGCAGGCCCAGAGTCCACTTGTAGGTCCGGTCCATGGGGTCATAGCGTATAGTGGTCGGCGTCACCTCCGGGTCGGCCGCCAGGGTCGCTCCTACCCATTTAAAGTATAGGACCGCCACGGAGGCGAAGCCGCCGGCCAGCACGAACCCCAGGAAGGGGAAGCTCAGCACCGCCTCGCTGATGAGCCACTTGGAGGCGAACATACCGAAGGGGGGCAGCACGATGGTGATGGCCCCCACGAATATGGCCAGGGTGGCGAAGGGCATGGTGGTCCGCAGCCCATACATAGCCTCGATGTCCTCGCTCCCTTTCTGGTCCTTCACCGCCCCCACCGACAGGAACATGAGGGCCTTGGAGATGGCGTGGTACAGCAGCAGGATGACGGCGGCGGTTATCGCCAGCGGCGTGCCCACACCCACGCACATGGTGATCAGCCCGAGGTTGGCGATGGTAGAGTAGGCCAGCACCCGCTTGGCGTTGCTGGCCGCAATCCCCAGTATCGAGGGGATCAGGAACGACGCCCCGCCGACGAGGGCCAGGAGGGCTCCGAGGAATAATGGGGCTCCCGCGAACTGGTCGGATAGCCGTATCAGCAGGTAGAGGCCCAGGTTGACCATTGTGGCGGAGTGCAGCAGCGCCGAGACCGGGGTCGGCGCCACCATAGCTCCCAGGAGCCAGGATTGGAACGGCATCTGGGCCGACTTGGTGAACGCCCCCACCGCGAATAGCGAGAGGGGCAGCAGGGCCGCCCCACCGAGGCCGGAGACGGGGACGGCGGAAAGGGCCAGAGTGTCATAGTAATAGTAGGACAGGGCCGCCCCACCGATGAGAGCGGCACCGCCGGCGATGTTGACCAGAAGGGCCCATCTCGCCGCCTTGACGGCCTCAGCGGTCCCGGTGTGGGCTATCAGCAGGAACGAGCACAGCGTGGTGATGCTCCAGAAGGTCAGGAACCACAACATGTCATTGGACAGCATCGCCCCGTTCATGGCGGCCAGGAACACCAAGATCACAGTGAAGAACCGGGGCTGGCGGGGATCGTCCCTCATGTAGCGCAGGGCGTACACGGCTATGACCGCTCCTATGAGGGAGGTTATGAGGATCATGATGACACTGAGATGGTCGACCACGATGGCCGGGCTGACCTCGCCGAAACCGGTCCAGAAGTTCAAGTAGGTGCTGAGGCCCAGATCGAAGAGGGCTATCAGGACGACCCAGATGTTCTTCGCCTTCGCCCCCACGTAAAGGAAGATCAGGAGCACCGCGTACTCCAGCAGGAATAACAGCCATTTTACCGCGGGGAACTCCTGCTCCAGGCCGATCTCCATGACCGTTAGCTTGTTCAGGGCCATGTACGCGAAGAGGGCGACCGAGGCCACCGATATCGCCGCGGCGGTCCCGGCCACTATCCAGACGGTCTGCCGCCTCTTCCTGAGCATCAGGCAGAGCAGGGCCCCCACCGCGGGAACCACCACCGACAGCAATGCGATCGTCTCTCCGGCGTTCATTGTTCCTGCTCCATCACCGCACCATTGTCCTCGCCAACGCTACTCTTCGCAGGCTCCATATGGGTTTCTACCGATACTAACACTTCTGACAAGATATTAATGCAAGGGCGCTGATTCTTTTGCCGACGAAAGCATGCCCGCGGACAATCCGGTGAAGGGGACCAACCTTCTGTTGGCTACGGACGGGAAGCCTCACTCGGCCAAGGCGATCAATTACGCTATCGGCCTGGCCAGGCTGACCTCGTCCAAACTGTTCGTAATATATGTGGTCAGCCCCAAGACGGAGGCGGAGAAGCAGCCTCTCATCAAGGAGGGGATGGAGGTGTTGCAAGGCATCAAGACCCAGGCCTCCGGGGAGGGCGTGGATACGACCACGCTGCTGGAGGCCGGCTCGCCGTACAAGGCCATATTGGCCGCCGCCGACCGAGTGAAGGCAGAGTCGATCGTCGTAGGGACCTCCGGCAAGTCCGCCCTGGACAGGGTGCTCATCGGCTCGGTGTCGGAGTACGTGGTCCGCAACGCCCCGTGCTCGGTCATCGTGGTAAAATGAGCGCGATGGCCGCCGGTGCAGCGTGATCAGACGTTGTTGAAGCTGGATAGGGCGTTTCCCTTTCGGCTGCGATGAGGCCGGAGGCTCCGCCCTGCTCATGGAGACCGGCATGGTCCTGTGCCCTCTACTATCGCATCGAGTCCGTTAACGCTAGAGAAGGGGAATCGAACGTGGAGCGGGGATCGCAAGGACCTCGCTACCAGCCAGGGCAAGGCTGTGCTCCCTTGCCGACCCTCCCGTAATGTCTCCAAGAGCCTGCCCCCTTTACTAAGTTCGGCGCCGTTCCCATTTGTCCACGGCCATCAGTATGCCCTGGATGATCGCCTGGGGCCTCGGCGGGCAGCCGGGGATGTACACGTCCACGGGGATCACTTGGTCGACCCCGTCCAGCGTGGCGTAGGAGCCGCGGAACACCCCGCCGGAGATGGCGCAGGAGCCCATGGCCACCACCAGCTTGGGCTCCGGGGTGGCCTTGTAGGTCTGCAGCAGCGCGTGCTCCATGTTGCGAGAGACCGGGCCGGTCACCAGCAGCATGTCGGCATGGCGGGGCGAGGCGACGATGCGCAGGCCGAAGCGCTCGATGTCGTGGACGACATTGGTCAGCGCGTTCACCTCCACCTCGCAGCCGTTGCAGGACCCCGCGTCCACCTCCCTGATCGAGAGGGACCGCCCGAAGACCTCGGAGATCCTGGCCTTCAGCCCCTGGCCCAGCTGCTCCATCGCCTCATCCATGGCGGAACACCACCCTGAGGTCCTCCCGCTTCCGGGCGGCGAGCTCGAACTCCTTGCCCATGCTGATGTGCCCCGGGCACTCCCCGGCGCAGGCGGCGCAGAACACGCAACGCTCCAGGGAGACCTCGATGCCCTCCGGGACCAGGGAGATGGCCCCCGCCGGGCACACCGCGGCGCAGCGGCCGCACCTGTCGCACCCCGCAGCGTCGATGACCGGAGAGCCCATGAAGGCGCTGAACGGCACGTACGGCTCCCGGGGGTACTCCTTCGTCTGCACCCCTTTCTTCATCAGGCCGAGCTTTAGGAACTCCAGCATGCTATCACCTCACAGATCGTTCCCCGAATAGGACAGGTTGAAGCTCTTGTTGATCAGCGGGAAGTCGGGGACGATGTTCCCCAGCACCGCCTGCTCCATGGCCAGCCAGTTGCAGAAGGAGGGGTCCCTCACCTTGTGGCGGTACGGTGTGCCGTCCCCGGACATTATCCAGTGCATCAGCTCGCCCCGGGGAGCCTCCACCAGGGACATGGCCACCTCTTCCTGCGGCACCTCCCTCACCCCCGCGCGGATGTCCCCGCCGGGCAGGGAGTCCAGGGCCTGCTCTATTATGGACATCGACTCCCTGACCTCGTACATCTTCACGCGCATGCGGGAGTTCACGTCCCCCTCCCGGTACACGGGCACCCTGAAGCTGAGGCCTTTGTACGCCGCGTAGGGATGATCGCGGCGGACGTCCCGGTCGACCCCGCTGGCGCGGGCCGCCGGGCCCACCACCCCCAGGGCGAGGGCGAGAGGGGTGCTCAGCATGCCGGTCGTCTCGACCCTGTCCAGCATGGACGGGGACGACAGCATCAGGTCGGACAGGTCGTCGAACTCCAGCTTCATCCTGATCAGGGCGGCCCTGATCTTCTCGACGTCGTTGCCGGTGAGGTCCTTCCTCACCCCGCCCAGCACGTTCACGGACCTCAGCAGGCGGGAGCCGGTGACGCATTCGTTCAGATTGAGCATCTTCTCCCGGAGCAGGTACCCGTGAGCGGCCGGGACGCTGAACGCGGTGTCCAGGGCGATGCCGGCGATGTCCCCGAAGTGGCTGTACAGCCGCTCCATCTCCAGGAACACCGTCCGGATGTGCTCGGCCCGCTCCGGCGCCCTCGCCGAGGCGAGGCGCTCCACCGCCTGGCAGTAGGCGGTGGAGTGCGCTACGGTGGTGTCGCCGGAAATGCGCTCGGCCAGGAACACCCCCTGGGGGTACGGGGTGCTCTCGGAGATCTTCTCCACGCCCTTGTGAGTGTAGCCCATCCTGATCTCCAGATTGACGATGGGCTCGCCGGCCACGGAGAAGCGGAAGTGCCCCGGCTCGATGACCCCGGCGTGCACCGGACCCACCGGTACCTCGAAGATCCCCTCTCCCTCCACCTTCACGAAGGGGTACTCCCTCCTGACCCGGCGGAGGCGGGTGCCGGGGTCGAAGTCCTTGCGCAGGGGATACTGCCCGCTGGGCCAATCGTCGTAGAGGACCAGGGGCCTGGGGTCGGGATGCCCCGTGGGGATGAGGCCGAACATGTCCTGGACCTCCCTCTCGTACCAGTTGGCCGCGCTGATGTACGGCGTCAGGGAGGGGAACTGCCGGGTGCCGGGGTCCAGCGAGGATATGACGGACACGAAGTGGTCCTCGTCCTGGGGGGCCAGGATTACGTGGACCTTGAAGGTGTGGTCCAGCGGCCGCTCGTCCACCGCGTGCAGGGACAGCAGGTACGCGCGGTGCGCCTCGCAGATGTGCCGGACCAGGGGGACCATGGAGTCCAGCTTGGCGTACAGCCGCAGCTCGTTGCCCTCTATCTTGGAGAAGTAGATGCCTTCGGCGAGCTCGCCGGGAAGGTAGTTCAGAACGCCCAGGAGCTTCGCGTCGCTCATGCCCCGCCTCCCGGGAACAGCCTCACGATCTGCTCGAGCACCTCGTTCAGCTCGCCGGGGATGAAGAGCCCCAGGGCGAGGACCGCCGCCAGCAGCGCGCCCATGATTACCAGAGGGAGCCGGCCCCTCTCCCCCTTCTCCGCGTCCTCGTCGCAGGGCTCCCCGAACACCATGCGCCCGGCGTGGTACATGAACGCGGCGAAGATCACCGCCAGGAGGAAGAGGTACAACGCCGCGGCCAGGCCGGAGCCGGAATCGAGGCCGCCCACCAGCACCATGAACTCGCTGATGAACAGCGAGAAGGGAGGGGAGCCGGTGATGGCCAGCGCGCCGCCTAGGAACAGCGCGCCGGTCACCGGCATCACGTGCAGCAGCCCGCGGACCCTGTCGATGTCCTTGGTCCGCAGCTTCTGGAGGATGTTGCCGGCCCCGAAGAACAGGAGGGTCTTGGCCAGCGCGTGGTTCAGCATGTGGAACAGCGCGCCGAAGATGCCCCAGAACCCTCCGAACCCGAAGCCTATGGCGATGATGCCCATGTGCTCGATGGAGGAGTAGGCCAGCATGCGCTTGTAGTCGCGGGCCAGTATGATGAACGCCGCGGCGGTCCCCAGCGACAGCAGCCCGAACGCCAGGAGGAGGCCGCCGGAGAAGCCGGGGCCCAGCGGCGACGAGCCCACGATCATGTGGAAGCGCAGGACGCCGTACATGGCGCAGTTGAGCAGCACCGCTGAGAGCAGGGCGGACACCGGCGTGGGCGCCTGGGAGTGCGCGTCCGGGAGCCAGGTGTGCATCGGCGACAGGCCCGCCTTGGTGCCGTAGCCGACGAGGACGAATATGAAGGCGAGTTTGAGCAGCCCGGGGTCCAGGGAACCCGCCGCGGTCATGAGGGTGGACCAGTTCAGAGCCGACGACTCCTCGCCCAGCACGTGTATGGAGGAGGCGTACAGCAGGATGATGCCCAGCAGGGCCAGGGTGATGCCCACGGAGCATATGATGAGGTACTTCCAGGCCGCCTCCACGGAGGTATCGCGGTCATAGAACCCCACCAGGTACGCGGAGGCGAGCGTGGTGCCCTCGATGGCGATCCACATTATGCCCAGGTTGTCGGACACGCACACCAGGAGCATGGTGAATACGAAGACCTGGAAGAACACGTAGTAGTTCCGCAGCTTCACCTCGCTGATCTCCCCCTCGCGGAGATCGCTCCCGATGTACGATATCGAGTACAGGGAGGCCAGCAGGCCCACCAGGGAGACAAGGAGCAGCATGTACGCGGAGAACGCGTCCATGTAGAGCATGCCCTCGCTGACGGTGCCGGAGGTGAAGACCCCATAGGACAGCCATGCCGCCACCATCAGGGTGAGGGCGGAGCCGGCCACGGCCACGGCCTCCACGGCGCGCTTCCTTCTCACCAGGTAGCACAGGGCCGCGGCGATGGGGGGGATGCACAGCAGGACCTCGATCAATCCCGCAGCCTCCTGAGGATGGACGTGTCGACCGTCTCGAAGGTCCTGCTTATGCGGAAGACGAGCAGACCCATGATGAGCACCGCTACCAGGATGTCGAAGAACACCCCGAGCTCGACGATCATCGGCATTCCGTACGTCACCGATATGGCGGCCAGGAACAGGCCGTTCTCCATGGTCAGCAGGCCCATGACCTGGGTCAGGGCCTTCTTGCGGCTGATCATGGTGAAGAAGCCGATGAGGACGACCGCCAGCGATATCGCCAGGCAGTTCTTGGTGATGGTGTCGATGGCCCCGCTGGTGAATATTATGGGCTGGGTGATGTAGAACGCGATGATGGTCAGCGCCCCGCATGCCAGCAGGGAGGCGGGTATGCTGACCAGAGGCTCCACCCTCTTGTCGACCCCGATCCTGTCCATGACCTCCCGGAGCATCCAGGGGATCACCGCTCCCTTGATGGCGAGGGCCAGGACCGCCACCACGTAGATGTGGTTGACCCCGGTGTAGAACGCCACCGCCAGGGCGAGAAGGCCCAGCGCGATGGACTGGAGAGCGAAGAGCCTCGCCAGGCTCACGGTCCGGCTGCTGGCGACGGCGATGAACGCCGTCAGCAGGATGAACGCGGCGAGCGCGTCTATCACGTTGATGTAGTTGATGGCCATCTCAGGGCGCCCCCAGGATGTAGAACGAGACCACTGCCAGCAGGGCCAGGGTGAACGCCACGGTGAGCAGGTTGGGCAGGCGGAACAGCCGCATCTTGGCGATGGAGGATTCGATCAGAGCGATCACCAGGGCCAGGGCGATGACCTTCACCAGGAACCACAGCGTTCCCAGGGCCAGCGACAGCGGGTCCGCGGAGGTGGCGATCCCCCAGGGGAAGAAGATGTTGGCCAGGATGGCCATGAACACCACCAGCTTGAGCATGGAGGCCGATTCCATCAGGGCGAGCTGCTTGCCCGAGTACTCCAGGACCATGGCCTCGTGGACCATGGTGAGCTCGAGATGGGTGGCGGGATTGTCGAACGGCACCCTGGCGTTCTCGGCCAGGAGGGCGATGAAGAAGGCCGCCCCGGCCAGCAGGAGGGCCGGCTCCATCAGGTCCATACCGGTGGTGGAGATGCGCTGGGAGATGGTCCCCAGCGAAGTGGTCCCGGCCACCAGCGCCACCGAGAATATCGACAGCAGCATGGTCGGCTCGACGATGGACGATATCATCATCTCCCTGCTGGCGCCCATGCCGCCGAAGGCGGAGCCGGCGTCCAGGGCGGCCAGGGCGGTGAAGAAGCGCACCGTCGCCAGGAGGTAGATGAGCACTATGAGGTCCCCGAAGAAGCCGAAAGTGCTGGCTATGATCACCGGAACCAGCAACGCGGCCGCTGCCGCCGCGGCCATGCACACGTAGGGGGTCAGGGTGAAGACCCAGGAGGCGTCCTCGGGGACGACCGAGGATTTATGGAACAGCTTGCGCAGGTCGCGGTAGGGCTGGAGCACGCTGGGCCCCTTGCGGCTCTGCAGCAGGGCTTTGACCTTGCGGATCACGCCGGTGATCAGCGGGGCGATGGCCAGCAGGATGACGAACTGCACGACCTGCACGATCTCGACGATCATCGGAACACCACCAGCAGTACCAGCAACACCACGAAGATGTAGGCCAGGTAAGCCTGGATGCTACCCTTCTGGATGACGCTCACCTTGGTGGCGAGCCACACCATCACCCTGGAAACAGGGCTGTAGAGGTACCGCTCGAACACCGGCTCGTCGGAATGGGCGTAGGAGATCTTTCTCTTGATCAGCGGGGAGGAGGACGGCTCGGTCCTCACCTCAGCATGGGGGCGGTACACCGAGCGGAACACCCGCTCCACCGGCTGCGAGAACCCGGTAGCGGTGTACTCGTTCCTGGGGCCAAGAGGAGTGCCGCAGTCCCAGGTGTCGCCGGTCCTGACGGGCCGGGGGCCTCCCAGGCGCCGGGAGATGACGAAGGCGGCGGGGACGGCGAAGAGGAGGAGCGCACCGATGACCAAGGGGCTCATGCTGGAGAACTCCCCGGCCGGGGGCGAAAGGATGACACCGTTGACGAGCTTGTCGGCGATGCTGACCCCCAGCACCGAGGAGGTGACCGTGTCTATGGCCGGTATGATTAGCACCGAGAGCACGCCGGTGAGGATGCACAGGGCCGCGGCGATGCCCATGCCCACCAGCATGGACTTCGGCACCTCCCTGGCCTCGGCGGCATGCCGGCTGCGCGGCCTCGCCAGGAAGGTCATGCCGAACAGGCGCACGAAGCAGGCGGCAGCCAGCGCTCCCGTCAGGGCGAGAACGCCCACCGCGATGGGGATGAGGAGGTTCAGCATGGCGTCGTGGATGTTCTGGGTGAGCAGCAGGGACTGGAGCATCAGCCACTCGCTGACGAAGCCGTTGAACGGCGGTATCGCCGAGATGGACAGCGCGCCGATGAAGAACAGGCCCCCGGTCCACTTCATCCTCTTGGCCAGCCCGCCCAGCTCCTCCATGTCCTTGGTGTGGGTGGCATACATCACCGCGCCGGCGCCCATGAACAGGAGGCCCTTGAACAGCGAGTGGGACAGCACGTGGAACAGCGAGGCTATGAGCGCCAGGGCGGCCAGGTCGGCGAGGAAGGCGTTCCCCGCGGGGTCCGCCAGGTAGTAGGACTGGAACACCATGGCCGCGCCGACGGCGATGAAGATCAGGCCCATGTTCTCGATGGTGGAGAACGCCAGGGCCCGCTTGATGTCCGTCTCCGCAAGGGCATACAGAACGCCCAGCAGGGCCGAGATGCAGGCGATCAGCAGCACCAGCAGGCCCCACCAGGCGTCATGGACCCCCAGGAAGCCGAAGACGCAGCGGATGAGCATGTACACCGCCGTCTTGACCATGATGCCGGACATCATGGCGGAGACGTTGGACGGGGCGGCGGGGTGAGCTTGGGGCAGCCAGACGTGCAGGGGGACCAGGCCGGCCTTGGTGCCGAAGCCGACGAGCAGGAGGAGGAAGGCGGCGTTCCTGATGGCATCGGGCAGCGCCCCCGCCGAGCTGAGGGAGCCGAAGGCGGAGAAGTCGAAGGACCGCTCCCCGGGCATGTTGAGCCACATGAGCACGAAGGCCGCGGTGATGAGGGCGGTGCCGAGGTGGGTCATTACGAGGTAGAGCAGCCCGGAGGACACCGACCCCTGCTTCCTGTTCTCGTACACCACCAGCAGGTAGGAGGACAGGGACATGGTCTCCCATACGATCAGGAAGAGGACCGCGTTGCTGGCCGTGACCACCAGGACCAGGGACAGCAGGAACACGTTGAACACGAACCCCATGGCCCCGGCGCTGTACCGCCCCTCGTACTCCTTGGTGTAGCCGATGGAATAGACGGAAACGCAGAACGCCAGTATGGATATGGCCAGCAGGAAGTAGGAGGACAGGCTGTCCACCATCAGGGAGAAGTGGCCCAGGGCCGGCACCGAGGTGGGGATCGCCAGCGTTACGACGCTGCCGCCCAGCAGGACCTCCAGGGATACGGCCAAGCCGAGAAGCGAGGATATGGCAGCGGCGCCGAAGGATACGAGCCTGGCGACGCGCTCCCTCTTGCCCAGGAAAGCGGACAGGACCGCGCCGGCCAGCGAGACGATGATGAACGCAAAGAACATGCTGTTACCGTACATCATCATACCCCCCGCCCACCGCCCCGCAACGTGCCCAGCTCGCTTGGTCCTATGCTCGTCCGTACCCTGCTCTGTGGCGGGGCTAATCCGCTGGGTCTCTTTAAACGTTTCGATGACTGACGAAAGCGCGTCCAGACTTTCCTGGGGACGCCGCCGCGAACGCCGGGTCCCGGCGAAGAAAGAGCGCAACGGCCCCGCGCGTGGCCCGCTTCCGAGGAAGCGTTGCCCCTCGGCGGAACGGCCTTGCTGGCCCAGCAAGTTCGAGCGCGGCGCACGGGGCGTTCATGAAAGTTTTAAATCGGCCGCGCCCCAAGTAATCTGGCGGTCGGTGTCCCGTAATGGCGGAAGAGAACTGCGCTGTCGACGCGAGGAAGGGCGTCTCGGCCCTGGTGGCGGCCATGAGGATAGAGCGGACCGGGAGGGAGTTCTACGAGAGGGTGGCCGGCTGCGTGGCGGACGACCGCAGCAGGATCTTGCTAAAGGGGCTGGCCGAGGACGAGGAGAAGCATCGCTCCGAGCTGCAGGGACAGATCGACCGCCTCTCCCGGAGCACCGAATGGTCGCCGGCGGAGCCGGCCCCGGAGCTTATGGACCTCGTTCCCTCCACGGTCTTCCCGTTCCCTCCCCCCGGAGCGTGCCTGGCGCTGAAGGACGAGGTCAGGGCCATGGAGCTGGCGATCGGGATCGAGGAGCGGAAGACCGAGCTGTACCGGAAGGTCGCCTCCACCTCCCAGGACTGCCAGCTGAGGGAAGCGATGAGCTCGCTGGCGGACCGGAACGAGAAGCACCGCCGGGTGCTGGAAGAGAACCTCTTCTACCTGAAGAGGGGCGGGAGCTGGTACGGGTACGAGCCCATCCTGGACGGGTGAGACGTTCGACGTTCTGCCAGGAAGTTTTTTATCGGCATATGACGGTCCCTTCCCCGAGGATGGGAAATGCTTTCCAAGGACAGCGACTGGGCAAGGGACGAGGAAGAGCTGAACCGCATCCTGGGGCTGCTGGCCGCGGCCGTCAGGGTGGAGGAGCGGGGCCGGGACTACTACCGCCGCCTCAGCGAATGCATCGGCGACAGGGAGGGGAAGATCATCCTGGCCAGCCTGGCTGACGACGAGATGAGGCACCGTTCCTGGCTGGCGCACCAGATCGACCGCATCTTCCCGGGGAAGGACCCTGCCTCCATCGAGCCGGACCGGAGGTACGCTGACATAGTGCCGCAGAGGATCTTTCTCGATCTGGCCCCCGGGGCCTGCCTGGCGCCGAAGGACGAGGTCAAGGCCGTGGAGGCCGCCATCGAGGTGGAGAAAGCCTCGGTGAGGATGTACCTGGAGGTCGCCGGCATCACCGCTGACACCGAGCTCAAGGACATGATGCACCGCCTGGCGGAGTGGGAGAAGGGGCACCAGAAGCTGCTGGAGGAGAACCTCCACTATCTCAAAAGGGGCGGGAGCTGGTACGGGTACACCCCCATCCTGGATGGGTGAGCCAGGCATTCTCGGGAAGGGGCGAAAACAACGTCCCTTTCCACAGCTGGTCCAACAGAAATATATATCTGCTTACCTTCACTTATCCACGGGTCACGCTATGTAGTGTTAACATGGCGTGGAACACGCTTACTTTCATCGAGGTGTACCGATGGTAAAAATGCCGGAAATCAACAGAGAGCTTCTCGCTTGCTTGCAATGCGGGTACTGCGTACGCGTATGCCCTTCTTATGAGCAGACCCCCTGGGAGTCCATCACCCCCCGCGGCAAGGTCTACTACCTGAGCCAGATCTCCAAGAGGTCCCCCATGGACACCCTCCTGGGACGCAAGGTCAAGGTGGACGAGGAGTTCGTTGAGGCAGTGTTCAAGTGCACCGGCTGCGCCCAGTGCGAGACGGTCTGCCATGTCAACATCGAGTTCGGCGACTTCTGGGAGAAGGTGCGCGAGTGGATAGTGGACCAGGGAAAGGGGCCCCTGCCCGCGCACGCCAAGCTGGCCGAGAGGATCAAGGAGTCCCGCAACCCCTATGGCGAGCCGGCCGAGAAGCGCGGCGCCTGGTGGCCCGCGGAGGTGCCTCATCAGGAAAGGCCGGAGGTCATATTCTTCGCCGGCTGCACCGGCTCCTACAGGACGACCAACATCCCCAAGGCCGGCGCCATCGTGCTCCACCGCGCCGGCGTCAAGGTCGACGTGCTGGGCGCGGACGAGTGGTGCTGCACCTCCCCGGCCCTAAGGACCGGCCAGACCACCATGACCAACGCCTTTGCCGAGCATAACATCCGCTCCACCGAGGTCAGGGGCGCCAGGGCCATGGTCACCACCTGCGCCGGCTGCTACAAGACCACCACCAACGACTACGGCAAGTACTTCGCCAACCCCTCCTTCCCGGTATACCACTTCTCGCAGTACGCGGACCGGCTGATCAAGGAGAAGAAGCTGAAGTTCACCAAGGAGATCAAGGCCAAGGTAACATACCACGACCCCTGCCACCTGGGCCGCCACGCCGGCGTGTTCGAGGAGCCCCGCGAGGTCATCAAGAAGATCCCCGGGGTCGAGCTGGTGGAGATGCCCCGCAACAGGATGGGCTCGAGGTGCTGCGGCGCCGGAGGCGGCTACAAGAGCGCCTACAACGACCTCGCGGTGAACATCGCCGCAGAGAGGATCAAGGAGGCCGTGGCCACCGGGGCCGAGATCCTGGTCACCTCGTGCCCGTTCTGCGTGGTGAACCTCCAGGCCGGCGCGAAGCAGATCGGCGCCAACATCAAGGTCAAGGACATCTCCGAGCTGCTGCTGGAGGCCACCGACCCCAACGCGACCCCGGCTCCCGCCGAGGGCGCCAAGGCAGCGGCGGAGCCGAAGAAGGCGCCGGCGGAAGCGAAGGCCAAGGCCGAGTCGCCCAAGGCCCCTGCTCCAGAGAAGGCCTCCGCTTCGAAGGCCTGAAACCCCTCGATCCCTTCCCTTTTCCTTTCCTTTTTCCCATTTTCTAGCAACATTGAAATAGCGACAGCGCTTGAGAAAAAACGTTCTGGACATGGCATTCGAGCTACTGGACCCGCGCATCCAACAGGTCCTGCGGGACAAGGACATCCACGAGCCCACCGGGCCTCAGCGGGAGGCGATCCCCCACATACTGAAGGGGGAGAACATCCTGGTGGTCGCCCATACCGGCATAGGCAAGACCGAGGCAGCGATGCTGCCCATCCTGCACAAGCTCCTGGAAACGCCGGGGAAGGGGATCCGATGCATCTACATCACTCCGCTGAGGGCGCTGAACCGGGACATGCTGAAGCGCATGACCGAGTTCGGGGAGGCCCTCGATCTCGACGTGGCAGTGCGGCACGGCGACACCCCTCAGGCGGAGCGGCAGCGGCAGTCCAAGAACCCGCCCGATGTCCTGATCACCACCCCCGAGACGGTGCAGGTGCTGTTCACCGGGAAGAACCTGAGGACACATCTGTCCAGGGTGAAGTTCGTGGTGATCGACGAGATACACGAGCTCGCCAGCAACGAGAGGGGGGCGCAGCTGGCCGTGGCCCTGGAGAGGCTGGAAGCGATCGCCGGGGAGTACCAGAGGATCGGGCTCTCCGCCACGGTCGGCTCGGTGGACGAGGTGGCGAGGTACCTCGGCGGGGTCGGGAGGAACGTCGTCACCGTGCGGGCCAAGGTGTCCAAGGACCTCAACATAACGGTGCAGGCGCCGGAGGTCACGGAGCAGGACCGCGACCTGGCCGGGCGATTGCAGGCCGACCCGCACCTCGCCGCGGGCATGCGGCTGTGCCGCGATCTCATCGAGAAGCACCGCTCCACGCTGCTGTTCGTGAACACCCGCGATACTGCGGAAGCCATCACCGCGAGGTACCACCTGTGGGATGAGAACTTCAAGGTAGGGGTGCACCACGGCTCCCTGTCCAAGGAGATCCGCATCGAGATGGAGGAGGACTTCAAGAGCGAGAAGCTGAAGGGGCTGGTATGCACCTCCTCCCTCGAGCTGGGCATCGACATCGGATCGGTGGACTACGCCATCCAGTACAATTCGCCCCGGCAGGTGGCCCGGCTGATCCAGAGGATGGGGCGAGCGGGCCACGCGGTCGGAGAGAGGACCGAGGGGACCATAGTCGCGTCGAACCCCGACGAGATCGCCGAGAGCATGGTCATCGCCAGGAGGGCCATGAAGGGGGACCTGGAGGACCTGAGGGTCCGGCCCAACCCCATGGCCGTGCTGGCCAATCAGATAGTGGCCATGGGCATGGTGGGGCAGGTGGAGAAGGAGTGGGCCTACCAGACGGTGAAGAGGGCGTACGCCTTCCGCGACCTGGAGCGGGACGACTTCCTGGCGGTGTTCGACCAGCTGGTGAGGATCGGCCTGGTGTTCGACAACGAGGACAAGTACCGCCGCACCAGCCGGGGAATGAAATACTTCTACGACAACCTGTCCATGATCCCCGATGAGCGCACCTTCCTGATACGGGAGATAAGCTCGCGGCGCATCGTGGGCTCCCTGGACGAATCGTTCGTAATCTCCTTCGCCGAGCCGTACGCCACCTTCATCACCCACGGGAAGTCGTGGAGGATCGTGGAGGTGGGCGAGGACGAGCTGCTGGTGGAGCAGGTCCGCGACATCGGCTCCATCCCCTCGTGGGTCGGCGAGGAGCTGCCGGTGCCGTTCGAGGTGGCGCAGGAGGTCGGCTCGCTCCGCCGCACCGGGGACTTCTCCCAGTACCCGATCGACAAGGATGCCAAGCACGAGCTGGGGGAGTACCTGGACGAGCAGAAGGGCGAGGGGGGCATGCCCTCCGACAGCCTCGTCACCCTGGAGATGGGGAAGAGGCTAGCCATCCTCAACATGTGCTTCGGGACCAAGGTCAACGAGACCGTGTCGAAGATAATGTCGGTGCTGCTGTCCGCGAGGCTGGGAGAGTCGGTGGGAGTGAACACCGATCCGTACCGCATCGTGATCGAGCTGCCCCGGGACGTTCGCCCGGACCTCATCATGGAGACGCTGCGCTCGATCAAGTCAGAAGGGGTGGAGAGCCTCATCCGCCTGGTGCTGAAATCGTCAAGCTATCTGCGCTACCGGTTCGTGTTCGTGGCCAAGAAGTTCGGGGTCATCGAGAAGGACGCCGACTACCGCTCGGTGAACTTCACCAAGCTGGCCGAGGCGTTCGAAGATACTCCCCTGTTCGAGGAGGCCGTCAAACGCGTGCTGTGGGAGGACTTCGATGTCCCCGGCACGGTGGAGGCGATGCGGAAGATCGAGAACGGGGAGATCGAGTTCAAGGTCACCGGACTCAGCCCCATCGGCCGGGCGGGGCTGCAGCACTCCCGCGAGCTGATAATGCCGCAGAGGGCCGACCACAGCATCCTCATGGCCCTGAAGAAGAGGCTGGAGAGCGAGACGATGAGCATGTCCTGCCTGAGCTGCGGGACGCAGTGGAGGATGAAACCCCAGGACGCCCCGCCGCGCATCATGTGCCCCAAGTGCGGCGGGCGGATGATCGCCGCCCTGCTCCCGTACAACAAGGAGGATATCGGGCTG
>NZ_CAJE01000022.1 GCF_000308215.1 Methanomassiliicoccus luminyensis B10 | reverse complement strand
TTCTTCAGTCAGGAATCCCGCGAGAACCTTCCCCGAATGAAGCCAGGATCTTGATGGCCTTCAAAGTTATGAACCTGCTAGGCTCGCCCACCTTTTCCATATCGAAGTGAACGCTACCGGGATACTTGTATTCCAATGTCCAGCGTCCGTCCTTTTTTCGTTTTCCTTTCAGCCAAGTGATGGCTGTCTGCATATCGACATCATCAGCGGTTTTTACATCGGCAAAATAATCCAAAGCCCGGAACAGGCTGTAATGATATCTGTAGGGGTAGGACAATTTAAGAAAACGCTTGTCGCTGGCCAGCATAAAGAGATTGCTGCTAATCAAAAATAGTTCTGCAAATCTTATTGCACTATCCAAGGCGCCTTTTCCATTGGCAAATCCCGCCCTCTGGTATTCCCTCAAACCTTCCAGCACACAAATCGTGGTGTGGGGGTCACCAATTTCGGCCTTCAGGTTCCAGGTGAATCCACCATCGGGTTTCTGCTGCTGCAGGATGAAATCCACAAGCTTCTTCACTTCATCGCCGCGATCATGAAAATAGGAGGTATAGTTCAGTATCATGCCGTCTACGCAGACATCGCTGGGAAGGTCGCTCTTTGCCAGATTGATCGAGCCGTCTTCCTTCATGCGCTCGGCGAACATCCTTTTGGTCATTTGCCGGCATGCGGGGGTATCCCGGGGGACGTAGAGGTTTTTTAGGTCCAACAGAGTGTAGTGCGTCGACGTCCATTTGGGTTGATAGTAATGCCTCCCCCAATGGCCGTCCGCATTTTGACAGGCTAACAATCTTGCCGCAAACCCATAGTCGCCGATGGCCTCCTGGGAGCGAGCCAGGTCGTCAGGGCCCTTCTTGTGCAAGAACCGGAACATCATGTACTGTATCGACGGGTCGCCAGAGAGCAGCCAACTGCTGATTTCGTAACTATCGTCCTTCACGTCATCCTCCCGCGATCGGGAAATGGTTCGGTCCACTAGGGAACTGCGTATCGAACCTAAATCCTTCTTACGCGGTTGGAGACCTTGCCGACCCCTTCTATCCCCGCCTCCACCACGTCGCCGTCGTTCAGGGGCCCGACCCCTTCCGGCGTCCCGGTGGCGATGATGTCCCCCGGCTCCAGGGTCATGTACTTCGAAATATAGGCGATCAGCCGCTCCGGGCCGAAGATCATGTTCGAGGTGCTGCCGCTCTGCCGCACCTCACCGTTCACTCTGAGCTCGAGCCTCAGGGAGCGCAGGTCCCCCGCTTCCGAAACCGGCACGGGGCGGGACATGGGGGCAAAGGTATCCAGGCCCTTGCTCAGCGCCCACGGCAGCCCGGCCGTGCGCGCCGCCGACTGCACGTCCCTGGCGGTGACGTCGTTGAACACCGCGACCTCGGAAACGTAGGAGAGCGCCTCGCTCTCCGCCACCTTCCTCGCTTTTTTCCCGATTATCAGCGCGAGCTCGACCTCGTGGTCCACTCTTCCCAGGCCTGCGGGCGCCTCGATGACGTCCCCGTCGGCGATGAGCGCGGTGGATGGCTTCAAAAATATGACCGGCTCCGCCGGCGCTTCCAGCTCCATCTCCCTGGCGTGGGCGCGATAGTTCTGCCCGATGCACACTATCTTGCCGCAGGACATGGCGCTCCGGCTCAGAGGTAATCGCTCACGGTCTGCAGCTTGAACAGCACCTGCTTCCCCTTGAGGGTCTGCTGGACCTTGTCCGCCAGGTAGATGGCGTCCTCCACCGTCGCCTTGTTCCCCCACCGATATATGAAATCGTAGCTGCCCGTGGTAGGCTCGAACCCCAGGCCGTGAAGGGTCTCCATGACCTCGGACGGGCGGGCCCCCTCGGTGCTGAAAGTGACCGTGAGATAGGTGATCATCGCATCGGGATAGGGGTGGCGAAATTAATAGATTTGCCGCAAATGGCCAGCGTGCTTCGGCGAACGCCGAAGTTGCCTGATCGGGGACCGAGGCTGCGGTATCACTCGGCCAACTTGTCCGCCTCGGTCGGCCCCGTCTTGGCCTCCCGGAAGCCCTTGGCGATGATGTAGATCTCCGAGCTGCTGGAGCGGGACGCCTTGGGGGAATGGAGCCGCACGCTGGAGAAGCTCTTGCGCACCTCGGCGAGGAACTCGTTCATCATGTCCCCCTCGAAGATCTTCATGACCAGGCTGCCCCCCGGCTTCAGCACCTGCCGGGCGAAGTCGAGGGCATGGGCGCACAGATCGACCGAGCGGGCGTGGTCCATGGAGTAGCTGCCGCTGATGTTGGGGGCCATGTCCGAGATCACGGTGTCGGCCTTCCCCTCCAGAAGGGACTTCAGCTCCTCCACCGTCTCCTTCTCGGTGATGTCACCCTTGATGGTCCTGATGCCGGGGAGCGGCTCAATGGCCTGCAGGTCCACTCCGACCACCTTGCCCTGCTCGCCCACCTTCTCTTTCGCGACCTGCAGCCACCCGCCCGGGGCGGCGCCTAGGTCCGCCACCGCGCCCCCCGGCTTGAACACCCCGAACCTCTCGTCGATCTGGTGCAGCTTGAACGAGGCGCGGGAGCGGTAGTTCAGCTTCTTCGCCTTGAGATAGTAGAACTCGTGCTTCCTCTCGTTAAGCCAGCGCTTGCTCATCTCCCTGGCTATTTGGGCGGTCGAACTTAAAGATTATGTCCTGCCGAGCGCGGCGGGCCGAACGGTGCGCGGAGGAAGATGAGGCGCCGCAGATCCCGCAGCCATAGGATTATTACCTCTGCGCTGGGGTTGCTTAACGATGCTGCGCATGAAACGGGCCTACGAGGAGCCTGCCAAGGAGGACGGGGTCAGGGTGCTGGTGGAAAGGCTGTGGCCCCGGGGCTTGACCAAAGAAAAGGCCGGCATCGACATCTGGTGCCGGGAGGTGGCCCCCTCCGCCGGGCTGCGCAAGTGGTACGCCCACGACCCGGAGAAGTGGGAGGAGTTCAGGCAGCGCTACCTAGAGGAGCTGAAGGGCAGTCCTCATCTGGACGCCCTCCGCCGGCTGTCGGCCGGGAAGGACGTGACGCTGATCTTCTCCACCCACGATGCCGAGCACAGCGGTGCGGCGGTGCTGATGGATCTGCTGACCGCGCGGCCGGAGCTTTTCTCGACATAGGGAGCTTCGGGCCAGGACCGTCTGGTGCGGCGCGGCTTTGCGAAACCGCTGGCTGACGGCGGATCGAGAGGAAGTCCTTCAAGTCAGCCGCTCACGAACGAGTTCGTGAGCATGCAGCTGAGCTCGGCCTCAATTGTCCAACGGCCTTAGGCCCCATCGCCCGCTGCATCCGGCTCGCTGACTCGGAGCCTGCCAGTCATTGATGTACCACGAATGGCGATGTTCGGGAGCCAATTCGGAACTTCAGCCGTTTTACCCTCATCGAGAGCGCCTGTCCTCTTCGAGGCATCCGAAGGTCCCGTAGATAATGGAGCGCCGTTCCGTTGCACAGCCTCTCCGCGTAAAACCCACCTTTTCAAAGGCGGGATGAACGGCGATGTTTTTTATAAGGCAACCCTTACAGTAGCGGTCAGAATGGTCGACAAGCAGAAGGAGCACATGACGTACGCCCGGGCAGGGGTGGACATCGACGGCAAGTCCAGAGCGATCGAGGCCCTGGTCAAGCAGCTGAAGTACCGCCGCTCCGGCAAGGTGAGGATGATCGACCTGCCGGGCCAGTTCACCGGGCTCATCGACTTCGGGGACATCGTCCTGACGCTGTGCACCGACGGCGTGGGGACCAAGCTCCTCCTCGCCAAGGAAATGGACAAGTGGGACACCGTCGGCATCGACTGCGTGGCCATGAACGTCAACGACACCATCTGCGTCGGCGCCGAGCCCATCTCCTTCGTCGACTACATGGCCATCGACGCGCCGAACCCCCCTCTGATGGAGCAGATAGGCATCGGCCTCAACAAGGGCTGCGAGCTCGCCAACTGCGACCTGGTGGGCGGGGAGGTGGCGGTGCTCCCGGAGATCATGAAGGAGCTGGACCTCTCCGGTGCCTGCCTAGGCATGGTCCCCCGGGACCGCATCATCGACGGTTCGAAGGTCGCGCCGGGCGACGCGGTCATCGGTCTTGCAAGCTCGGGCCTGCACTCCAACGGCTACACCCTCGCCAGGAAGATCCTGCACCAGAACGAGGTCGACCCGTTCGAGAAGTTCCCCAAACTGGGGAACAGCATCGGACTGGAGCTGCTCACCCCCACCGAGATCTACGTCCGCCAGGTCCTCAAGGTCCTGGAGAAGCACCGGGTGAAGGGCATGGTTGACGTGACCGGCGGCGGCCTGAGGAACTTCCTGCGGCTCCGCAAGGGGATCGAGGTGCGCTTTGACGACCCCCTGCCGGTGCCGCCGATCTTCTCGCTGCTGGGCGACCTGGGCTCGGTGGAGGACAAGGAGATGTACCAGACCTTCAACATGGGCATGGGCTTCGGGATTATCTGTGCCGAGGACGAGGCCAAGGGCATCGTCTCCACCTACGGCGAGGGTGCCAAAATCGTCGGCCGCATCGTCGAGGGCGAGGGCGTCACGCTCCCCTCCCTGGGCCTGAGGTACGAGACGTATTGAGATCATCGCCCGCCGTATCGGCCGTCGGGCCGTCCGGCCTCATGAAATAGATGATATGGTCCCTCCTCTCCGCCCCGAGACGGCCTTCCTTCCACAGGACCTCCAGGGCCTGGAGGAGATCATCATCCTCGAGGCGGGTCCGTTGAGATAGCTCCTCGAAGGACAGGTCGCGGGACCCCAGCTCCACAAGCACGCGGTCCTTGCGGTCCGCCATCATCGCTTCTGGCACTTCCGGACGGGAGCGGCCCAGCTTGGCGGCCATCAGCATCAGCAGGGACCATGACGCCGCCGCGACGAGAACTATGGCCGGCCAATTGATCGTAGATTCCGTCCGGAACGAGCTGGTGAGGCCGGCCATCCTGACCTGGTGATCGCCGTCACGAAGCCCGTCCGCCGTGAGGACGACCTCGCGGCTCTCTCCCGGAAGCAGCGTGACCGTCGCCGACCCCATGACCTCGCCGTCCACGAACAGCGAGATGGTGATGTTCCCGACGACGTCGCCGTGATTGGTTAGTGTGGCGCCTACCGACACGGTCTTGCCGGTCGAGGTCGCCAGGACCACCGGCCACCATAGCTCCGAGGTCCCCGGCCGTACCGTCAGGTCCCTGGCCTCGATGAAGGCGTGGTCCGAGGCGTTCTCGCTGGCCAGGATGGTATAGGTGCCGGTGCGGCCGATGATCCCCCAGGCCTCCCAGGAACTGGATGTCATGGTGGAGGACCCGCTAACCATCGCCCACTGGCCGTCCGCGGCCAGCATGAACATGGACGTCATCCTGGTGCCCTCCGGCACGGTGGAAGGGTCCAAACCCAAGGTCAGGCCTACCTGGCCTATGAAGAGGACGTTTACCGTCCCGGTGCCTTCCAGATAACCGCTGAGGACGTAGGCCGGCCCCACCTTCGTCCATCCGTCCGGGACCGCTCCCCCGGCCCCGGCATCGGTCGTCATGATGATGGCTGAGGGGAGCTGCCCTCCCTCGGTGACGACCCTGGTCCCCTTGGGGATAGTGAGGCGGAACGCCCCCGACGGGTCAGTGACCTGGACCGTCTCCACCACGTGCCCGGTGGAGTTCATCCCCACCACCGCCCCCAGGCCGAGGATCTCCATCCATATCCACTGGTAGTCCTCACCGGCCGGCGGCGGCTCGTAGAGCAGGTAGTTTATATCAAAGCTCAGGCCGTCCCCCTGGGCCTCGTTCTGGGGAGCGCCGGTCTCCAAGAACTCCCAGGTCCAGTGGATCGTGACGGAGCTTCCCGCGGGGAGCGACCTTATAATGATCTTGCTGCTGCTCGACGGGTACTCCGGCAGCTCGTATATCGTGCACGGGAACCGCGCCTCCGTGCACAGGCCCTCGGCGTCGATGCTGAACCTCATGTATTGGCCCAGGAACGCTCCGTCCCCGGCGGCGTCGGTCTCCTTGATGTTGCTGATCCACAGCAGAACGGTCCCGTCCTTGCTCCCGGTGTTCTGCAGCACCGTCACCTCGGTGCCGTGATCGCCCGGCTTGATCGCTTCCATGGACCAGGGCACGCTCCCTTGGCCGCCCAGGGAGAGGCGCACCGACGGGACATCGGCAACCTTCGCCGGGGTCGACGGCAGGGCGGAAAGGAACAGCATCATCGATAGGAGCAGCGCGGCCCCCGCAAGATGCCGCATCGCCTTATTATGTCCCATTCCCACGGTCCCAGCCCACGTATTGGAGCTTGACCTCATGGAGGATCGGCGTTTGATTTGTCTCATCGGTGGTCAGGATGGCCCTCCACTGCACGTACCGGCCGGAGATGGAGCTCAAGGAGGAGCTCGGATCGCTCACCGGGGTCCATTCAGCATCGGGCTGGCCTGATACCAAGGTGTTGGAAGCCCTTATCTCGAACCGGACGGCGGTGCCGGGCGGCAATGTCGCGGTCCATGACAGCGTGCCGTATCCCGCCCCGTCGGTCCCGGTGTCGAATGTTGATGAGGTCAGGACGCCGGGGGTGTGGTATTGTCCCCCCGAGGTCACGCTGACCAGGCTTGCGCCGGGACCTACCGTGCCGGGAAGTTTCTTGGCGATACCGCCCCAAGCCCACCAACCACTGCCAAGGTCACATTTCCAGAATGGGCCCCACCAGGACCCCGGGGTCTCCGTCGACTGAAGCGCGTAGATGTAGCTACCGTCGAAGGCGAGGTCGATGCCGTCCTGTATGTTCGTACCCCAATCCAATGTCGATTCCCTGTTCCAGGTTTTCAGCTGAGGATCATAGATGTAGCAACAGCCCTGGTTCCCGTTCAGCCAGAACGTGTACAGCTTCCCGTTCGGCCCCAGCACCATGTCTGAGCCGGAGACAAGCCACTGCTCCTGGAAGTTCAGGCTTGACCAGGTTCCGCCGTGGTATGCCCATATGCCCAAGGTACCGCCGCCGCGCATGACGTACAGGGTGCCCTGATATGATACCATGGCACCGCCGGCACCTACCCCGGCGGGCGTATTGATGGCCGTCGACCACTCGCCATCAGCTATGTCGTACGTCCACAGGCCGGTGCCTCCCCCGCCCTGGAGGACGTATAGTACGCCGTCATCGTATACCAGATCGCCGCCGCTGCCCACTATCCCGGGCGCATTCCCCAGGACGGCCCAGGAGTTCTGTACCATATCATATCTCCACAGTGCGCTGGACCCTCCCTGCAGGGCATAGATGTACCTGCCATGGTCATAGGCCAGGGCGGCGCCGTCCGTAACTGCCCCGGGAGCGGCGGTCATGGCGGTCCAGGTGTCAGAAGCCACGTTGTAGCGGTGGAAGGCCGCAGAGCCCCCGCCCTGGAAGGCGAAGATGTACTGGCCCGCGGTCCCTGCGGTCAGCATCGCGGAGCCGGGGCTGGTGGTGATGTCGATATTGGACCAGGACCCCGAGCTGAAGTCAGCATAGGTGGTCTGGACCCAGCTCCTGGGGGACTGCATGTAGTACAGTATGACCTCCTGGAGCACCGGGGTCCGAGTCGGATCGGCGGTGGTAAGGGTGGCCTTCCACTGCGCATAGCGGCCGAAGAGGTCGCTGATCGGGGATGACGAGCCGTTCACGGGAATCCATGCAGCATTCTCCAGTTCGCTTTCTGTATCCGCCGCCCTGACCTCGAAACGTATCTCCGTCCCGGAGGGAAGGATCGCGCTCCAGGACAGCGCAGTGTACTTGACGAAGGTGCTGCCGGCATCGAATACCGAGGATATCAAGACCCCCGGAGTGGCATGGTCGCCGCCCGCCGTCGCGCTGACCAGGCACGCGCCGGAGCCCACCGCGCCGGGCAGTTTCTTGGCAAGGTCCCCCCATGACCACCAGCCGCTGTTGGGGACGTATCTCCAGAAAGGGCCCCAGTATCCGCCCGCATCCAGCGACTGAAGCGCGTAGATGTAGCTACCGTCGAAGGCGAGGTCGATGCCGTCCTGTATGTTCGTGCCGAGGTCCAGCGACGATTCGCGGGTCCAGGTCTTCGATTGAATGTCATAGATGTAGCCGCATCCCTGGTTCCCGTTCAACCAGAGGATGACCAGTTTTCCGTCCGCCCTCAGGAACATGTCCATCCCGGTGGTGAGCCACTGCTCCGGGAAATTAAGGCTGGACCAGGTCCCGTCGTGGAAGGTCCAGATCGTCAGGGTGCCGCTGCCGCGCATGACGTATAGGGTGCCCTGATATGATGCCAGAGCACCATTGCTGCTCACTCCGGAAGGAGTGCTGCTTAATGTTGTCCAGCTCTCGGCGGCAATGTCGTAAGTCCACAGGCCGGTGTTGCCGCCGCCCTGGAGGACGTATAGTACGCCGTCATCGTATACCAGATCGCCGCCGCTTCCTACCGGTCCGGGTGCAGAGGCCAGGGACTCCCACGAGTTGCTCTGGACATCGTATCTCCATAGGTCGCTGTGACCTCCGCCGCGGATGGCGTAGATGTATCGGTCCTGATCATAGGCCAGGGCGGCGCCGTCAGTCACCCCCTCAGGGGCGCTGGCCATGGTGGCCCAGGCATTGGATTGGACATCGTAACGATAGAAGCCTGCTGAGCCTCCGCCTCCGAAGGCAAACAGGCATTGAGCGGCATCTCCTCTACTTAGAGATACATCGCCCGGGCTGGTCGTTGTGTCCACGTTGGAGCCTGTCGTCCCCAAAGTGAAGTCGTCCCCGGTGCTCTGAACCCACCCATGGAAACTCCATGCGGTGAACCTATTGCCCATCGAGGATTCGGTGTCATAGAATATCGCAAAGGTCCCGCTGTCGCTCACCGCCATCACGGTCAATAATGTAGCGACTGCAAGGACGACGTTTCGCTGGCTCATGCATCGTCCTTCTTTGTGGTTTCGACAGCGCTACTATCGCTGTCCTTCCCGCCCTTGGCGCCTTTGTCATTGCCCATAACCAGGACCAGCGCGAAGAGCATTATTATGACGGCCCACCCGAAGGGGGTCTTGAGGAAATCGACCGCATATCCCATCAGCGGGATGTTCGCGACCACCTTGCCGACCACGTGCTGTTCTTTGAGAACATAGGGATCGTTGTCCTCGTTGGCATCGCCCTTTGTCTGAAGGGTGCTGTTGCTCTCATCCACGCCCACGACCCGGTGGCAGATCAACACTCCGTTGTCGGGAGAGCGGAACGATATGACGTCGCCTGTACGGATATCGGAGAACTCCTCTGGAGCCGTTATTACCAGATCGCCGACCCCGATATTCGGCTCCATGCTTCCAGATTGCACCACGTCGAGGCGGTATCCGAATATGGGAGCGAGAAGGCCTGTCAGCGCTATCGCTAACAGTACGACCACGACCACGGTGCCGAGCTGGCTTAGCCTCTTGTTCATCATTCGATCCTCCTAAAAATGGAAAGGGAAAGGGTTTTCCTGCACGATTGCCCCGTCATATAAGCTCTTACCACGAATTGATCTCAGGTGGGAGAGAGTTATGAGTTGATTGGGTCAGCGTGAATTCGATATCAAAAGATAGCGAGTCCCCTTGGATCTCGTTCCCTACAGAGGTAGCTATCGACCACGAAATCTCTATTGTGAGGGATTCACCGGCAGGCAGGGCAAAGTGGTACTCATCATCCTCTATCTCAGCCATTATAGTGGTAAAAAAGTCATCTCCCAACTCTACGGTCTTGCTTCCGCCATCACCATATTTCACAGTAATTACGGTACCCAGATTACCGCCTAGGGTTTGCGGCTTTGAAGGATCCGGTAGATCTGTTCCATCTACTTCAGTGGGAAGACCGTCTGTCTCGCCAAAGTCGCTGAATTTAAAGGTAACATAGCCATCGACGGTCCCCGCGTTCTTTACGGTAATGCTTCCAGTATCACTATCACCGGGCTGCATGTTGTCAAAAGTGCCGAGAGCCGGAGTTACGGTCTTGGTCACACCGTCGTTAAGCTGCAGAAATAATTTTCCAGCAGTAAATTCGTTATTTTCGGATTTGTCACTATCGGTGAAATAGGCGTAGATCATGCCGCCCGAGAGGGCCGCGACTATGCCTATCGCCAATATGCCTATGGCAATTTTTCTCGTTTCCATTAAATGATTCCTCCTGCGGATCGTTTGTGAATCGGACTATCGAATCCCGATAGTTGACTCAGTCTTGGGGGTGATAACAGATGTTCAATATAATAGTTCCTATTTCAGAAAAGGATTAATTATTAAATCATCTGGATACCAATCAGGGCGGCCGAGCCATACATATTTTACAATATTCAGGATTATGATAATACGTTTTGATAATATCCCTTCAGTTTATAAGCTATGACTCCCGCCACCGCTCCCATGGCGGTGCAGGTCTCCAAAGAGAACCCTCCCGGCGTGATATCCATGTGGTGGCGGGTCATCTCGAACACCTCTTTCGGGGCCCCTTTGGGGCCGAGGCCGAACAAGATCATCACGCTCTGCCCCTTCGCCAGCATGGCCACGACCTCGTCCACGTCCCGTTTCTTGCCGGGGTCCGGCTTCCGGGTAGTGAGCACCACTTCCCCCAGCTGCGGGGGGAAGCCCCTGTGGGGGTAATCGAAGGTCTGGAAACGGCCCTTGGCGGTAAGCTCTTTGAGAAACCCGCCGTGCTCGCCGATGGACGTGGTGGTGGCGACCCAATCGGCGATCTCCTGCGGCGTGCCTAGCTCCCGTGGAAAAGGGAACCCGAACGTCGCCAGGTTCAGGTCGAACGCCAGGGCCAGCGGTCCGGCGCGGGCGAGGGCGCGGCGGTGCGCCTCCCGGAAGTTCTTGGGGTCGTAGGAATTGTACAGAGCGATGGTGGGCCGGCCCAGGCGGGGCATGGGCATCAGGACCGGACAGGAGATATAAGAGATATCCGGGCGCGCTTCACGGAAAAATCGATACTTACTTTATCGCGGGTACGGCCCGGGGGCGGCTGCAGATGGCGTAGATATCGCCGTCAAAGAACACATCCAGTTCAGGGTGCTCGGCCTGGATCTCCTCGATCTTCTTGAGCACCTCGCGCAGCGTCAAGTCGCTTTTCTTGTCGATCTTGACGTGGATCTGTTTCTCCATGAGCAATACACCTGGCTAAAGCTGAACTCGCCAGATTGAATGAGGATGTCGGTATATAACCATTTGTCTCCGCCTATCCGTCCCAGAAGTGGCTGGACCACATGGCGCCATCATCTCCGCCCCGCCAGGTTGTTCAGATAGTTGACAATGGGGACGAAATCGTTAATAGTTCCCTTACGGCTCTCAGCAGGCCATCAGGCCGGTGCAGCCTTTGTCCCGCAAGAAAAAGACCGGAGAGAACGATCCTTCCGACGACGCCATAGACGGCGATGTCGCCGTGCTCTCTCCCGTCCATGACGATATGCTGCGCGGATGGATGTCCGGCAGCACCGCCCTCGCGGCATGGCTCGAGGAGGACCCCGCGGACCGGCCCACGTTCTACTCCCGCAACCTTGACGATAAGGAGCTGGATGACGAGATCGCGGAGAGATTGCGCGATCGCGAGGAGGAGGTGGCCCGGCTCCGCAGGATGCTGGGGAACGGGGACGACATCGACACCGTTCTGGAGGAGAACGCCCGCCTCAGGAAGGAAGTGGAGAAGCTTACCCGCTCCAACTCGGAGCTGATGTCCAACGCCTCGGCCGACCTCGAGAAGAGGGAGGCGGCCCTCCGAGAGAGGGAGAACGCCCTGAACGAGAGGGAGAAGGGGCTCAAGGCCCCCGACACCTCCGAGCTGGAGCAACGGTACCACGCCGAGCTGGCGCAGAAGGAGATGGAGCACCGCTTCAGGGAGGACGAGCTCGCCCGAACGGTGGAGAGGCTGGAGAACGACCTTAAGCGCAAGGCCCTGGAGGAGCGGGCCCGGGAGGACGAGCTAAAGCTGGCCAAGTTGTCCAAGAGCGAGGCGAGCAAGGAGGTCCAGGAGAAGCTCCGCCACGCCCAGGAGAAGGAGCGGCGGGCGCTGGAGCTCCAGGATGCCGTGAACCACCTCAATGACACCATCTCCGAGAAGGATGACGAGCTGAAGGGCCTCAAGGAGATCGTCAGCTACAAGGAGCAGGAGCTTACCCGCCGCGAGGAGGACCTCCTCTACAGGGAGAACCTCATCACCGAGGAGAAGCGCCGGATGGAGGAGGCCAAGCGCTCCGCCGGAGGGTTGGCGGAGGCGGAGCTCAAGAAGCGCCTGGAAGAGCTCAGGTCCGAGGTGGACCGCCGCGAGAAGGAGCTGAAGGCCAAGGAGGACTTCCTCCGCAGCAAGGAGTCCGAGCTCCGCCAGCGGGAGATGGGGGCCATCGAGGAGGAGCTCAAGACCAAGGACCAGGAGATCGCCCTGGAGACGGACTCGGCCAAGGTGAAGACCGGCAGCCCCCGCCTGGACGACCTGCTGCTGGGCGGCATCCCCTTCGGGTCCAACATCCTGATGTACGGGCCTCCCTTCGTTGGCAAGGAGACCATGGTCAACCAGTTCATCGCCGAAGGCCTGAAGAAGGGCATCCCGGCCATCTGGGTCACCACCGACAAGACCCCCGTCGACATCCGCGAGGAGATGAAGCTGGTCCTACCCCAGTACGAGGAGTACGAGGCCCTCGGCCTGGTGAGGTACGTCGATTCATACTCCCGCAGCATGGGCGACGTCAGCCAGGACAAGTACACCACGTACATCGACGTCCCGACCGCCCACGACCAGATCATGGACGCGGTGGAGGAGGTGGCCAAGATGTACAAGGAGAAGCACGAGTACTACCGCCTGGCCTTCCGCACCATATCAACTCTGATAGCGTACTCGGACCCCAACACTGCGTTCCGCTTCCTGAGCCCCTTCTGCGGGCGCCGCAAGAGGGACCGCGCAGTTACCATGTATACTATAGAAAAGGGCATGCACGGGGAGCAGGAGATCCAGATGCTCGGCTCCATCATGGACGGCATGATCGACTTCAAGATCGAGCAGCTGAAGACCTTCTTCATGGTGAAGGGCATCACCGACGTGCAGTCGCGCTCGTACATCCGGTACAACGCCACCAGGCACGGGCTCAGCATCGGTAGCTTTGCCCTCGATCATATAAAATAATACTGCATATAAATCAAAATATGAATTAGCCGCGAGGAACGCGGCCAAGCCCTTTCTGAGCATATAGTTATCAACATTACCCAGTGGCGAGCTCACGCGAACTCGGGCCCGGAGGGGCTCCTCGGCGCGGGCCCCGCCTTCTTCTCGATGTTGATGCGGGGCAGCGGGAACGGGGGCGGAAGGCGGATGTCCCTGGCTATGAGCAACGCGGTGGGGATGCAGTTCGATACGATGGCGTTGTGCACCATGTTGGCGGTGTCGTTCGGCATCGACCCGGTGGACTTCCACTCGTTGATCAGCTGGTCCGCTTCCCCGTCAAGGGCAATGGAGCCCTCGATCTTGATGTACCCCATGCCGGTGTAATTGATGGTAAAACGGAACTCCACGGTGGCGGCGCGGTCGGAGGACCGGTTGATCTGTGTCACCGCGCTGTTGTGATCGATCCTGATATTGCTGATGTGCTCTCCCGCCCGGGAGAACCTCTTGGCCTCGATGGTGCTGGTCTCGAAACCTGTGATCTGCATCTTACCGCCCCTGCTAATGAGGTGCTCGTTTATACAATGTTTCCCCGGAGAAGATTAGAGAAGGAGTGCCGCAGGCCGGACTTGAACCAGCGACTTCAAGATCTTCAGTCTTGCACTCTCCCAGCTGAGTTACTGCGGCTCCGCCAGAGAGTAAAGGACATGTCTATTATAAACTTTCGCCAGACCCACCCCGCCCCGCTCCTCTTCCAGGTGAATTATGTGGAATTAGTATACAAATTCCGAATTAATGCCAGCTACCTCGAAGCCTTTAAGACCCCATCGGTACTTGCATATCCCAGCATCGGGGAGCAGCTGAGCCAATGGGACCAGTGCAACATAGGGCCCTGAACAGGTCGAAGAGGGCCTCGTTTCTGAAGAAGGACAAGCAAGGGGTGGCGTCCACAGTGGGCACCATCATGGCCCTCATGGTGTTCATAGCGTTCATGGCCCTGATCACCAACTCCTACGTGCCGGCCTGGATGATGGACAACGAACGTTCGCACATGAACCAGGTCATCGACCAGTTCGGTCAGCTCAAGAACAATGTGGACAGCATGACCCTGCAGCAGGGCGGCAGCGGGGACTATTCCATCAACATGTTCGCCCCCGTCAAGCTCGGCTCCGAGGGCGTGCCGCTCTTCGCCACGGCCACCGTGGGCCTCTTGTCATACGTTCCTCAAGGAACTTCCACGTCCGGGGTCAATGTCCGATTTACCGACCCGGTGTCCGGCGCTCTCATCAATTCGACCGGCGGGGGGAGGGCGGACCTGTACGTCCCCAACCGCTATTATGTGCCGCAATGGATCTGCTACGAGAACGGCGCCATCATACTCAAGCAGGATGACGGACAGTCCATCAAGGCCAAGCCCAACCTGGACATCAGCAAGGTCGGCGGGAACATCAACGTGGACTTCACCGAGATAGACCTCATCGGAGCGAGCCAATCCGTCACCGGCTCCGACGCGGTGGGGTTCAGCCTGGACCTGGTGTATGTCGACTCTCAAAAGTACACCTGGGGGGCGGGGAGCAGTGGCACGCTGCAGCTGACCATAACTACAGTATACGGCGCGGCGTGGCACCAATATCTCAAGGACTACCTTAGCGAGAAGAAACTGGTCGGGGATGGCGTAGACTATGACCTGTCACCATCCGATTCTCCCAGCGCGTCGACGGACAGAGTGACCACCATCACCCTTACTCTTTACAAAGTGACAGAAGTGAACTACAACCGGGCCCAGATGGAAATGAAGATGCTCACCACGTGAGGTTGAACGATGCAAGCGGCCGAACCCAAACCCAGCAAGAAGACCAAGACGCAAATGCCAGATGACGCTCCCGAGGGAGCGACCATGGCCGGCGCGGTCAGGGACGGCTACCTCAAAGTGGTCCGCCGGGCGATGCCCCGCAGAGCCTCCAGGGTCATGCTGTCCGCCCACGAGGTGGCCCAGCGCATCGAGTGGTCCAAGGGCCACGGCTCCGCCGTCACCGAGATACCCAAGATCGATGACCCCGCCGTGGAGACGGTGGAGGTGTACCCGGTCCTGGAACCCTACAGCTACACCCGCATCACTTACAACAACGAGACCAGCGAGTATTACCTGGAAGCTCTGGAGCCGAGGCTCAACGCGGAGGACCAGAAGCTCCTGGCGCTGATCAAGGACACCCTGGGCCGCACCCTCAGCTACGAGTGGGACAAGTTCACCAGCCTGGACAAGAGGGAGTACCTCTCCGAGAGCGTGGAGTCGTACATCAAGAGCAGGGGCGCCAAGGTCAACCCGCTGCTTAAGAAGAAGCTCAAGTACTACATCCTGCGCGACTTCGTCGGCTACGGCAAGGTGGACATCCTGATGCGCGACGAGCAGATCGAGGATATCTCCTGCGACGGAGTGAACATCCCCCTGTTCGTATACCACCGCAAGTACGGCAGCCTCAAGACCGCCCTGATGTTCGATGACGAGGACGCCCTGAACTCCTACGTGGTCTCTCTCGGCCAGAGAGGTGGTAAGCAGATCTCGGTGTCCAACCCCATCCTGGACGGCACCTCCCCGGAAGGCCATCGTATCCAGGCGACGTATTCCCGCGAGGTCACCACCAAAGGCTCCACCTTCACCATCAGGCGCTTCAAGGAGAAGCCCTTCACCCCGGTGGACCTGGTCAAAGGGAAAACGGCCAGCCCGGAGATGGTGGCGTACTTCTGGCTCGGCGTGGAGAACGGCGAGTCCATGATCATCTGCGGCGGGACCGCTTCGGGGAAGACCTCCACGCTGAACTCCATTTCGCTGTTCATACCCCCCGGTGCCAAGATCGTCACCATGGAGGACACCAGGGAGATCAACCTCCCCCACCAGAACTGGATCCCCGGCACCACCAGGTCCGGGGTGGGGGAGAGGGGCCCGGACGGCAAGGCCCCGGGCGAGATAGACATGTACGACCTCATGCGCGCCTCGCTGAGGCAGCGCCCCAACTACATCATCGTCGGGGAGGTCCGAGGCAAAGAAACGTACACCATGTTCCAGGCCATGGCCACCGGCCATACCACTTATTCCACCATGCACGCCGACTCGGTGCAGTCGATGGTCAACAGGCTGGAGAACCAGCCCATCAACTGCCCCCGCATACTTCTCACCGCGCTGCGCAACGTCATCATCCAGTCCCAGGTGAGGGTGGGGCAGGAGCTCACCAGGCGGATGAAGCAGGTCATCGAGATCGTGGGGTTCGAGCCGGACACCAACGAGCTGATATCCAACACCGTGTACGAGTGGGACCAGGCCACCGACCGCTTCATCTTCAAGGGCCACAGCTTCCTGTTCGACAAGATCATGGAAATGAAGAACCTCACCCACGAGGAGATGACCGCCGAGTTCGAGCGCAGGGTGGACATCATCAAGTACCTGGTATACCGGGACATCGTGGACCACCACAAGATCTGGGAGCTCATCAATCACTACTGCAAGAACCCGGAGAGGACCATCACTAAGGTGCGCAAGGAACTACAGGAAGGGGGGATAGAGACTGGCGCCTGAGGTATCCGACGCGTTCTCCAAGTTCGATTCCAAGAAATCGTACACCAAGACCAAGAGGACCGATGCCGAGAGGATAGGGCCGCACCTGATCAAGCTGCCCGCCGGGGTGCTCCCGGACTATATCGAGCTGACCAACTACCAGATGCTCTCCTGGCGCGTGATGGGCAAGATGGTGAAGCTGAACGCCAAGCCCAACCCCAAGCTGGAGCAGCAGCTGCTGCAGGCGCACCTGCGCATAAGGCCGGAGGAGTACCTCGCCTACGTGTGGATGACCACCTTCCTGGTGTTCGCCGGCTCGCTGGCCGTCGCCCTGCTGTTCGGCGGCGTTCTTCTGGGCCTTCTCCACGTGGCGGCGGGCATGGTGATGGTCTTCTTCGTCATGATCGTCATGATGCCCCCGCTGCTGACCTACATGGTCATGTCGGCGATGCCGGGCACCAAGGCCAAGGCCAGGATGCGCGACATCAACAAGCGCATCGGCCCGGCCATGAGCTTCATCTCCGCAATGGCGTCGGCCGACGTCAACGTGGACGTCATCTTCAAGGAGCTGGCCAAGCAGGACATTTACGGCGAGATCAAGAACGAGGCGGAATGGATCACCAGGGACACCGATCTGCTGGGCATCGATATCCTGACGGCCGTCAAGATGGCCGCGCAGAGAAGCCCGTCCACCAAGTTCCAGGAGTTCCTGCAGGGCGTGGTGACGACCTCGACCTCCGGCGGACAGCTGAAGCCCTACTTCCTGCAGAAGGCGGAGCAGTACGAGAAGGAAGGAAAGCTGGAGATGCGGTCGCAGATGGAGTCCATCGGACTTCTGGCCGAATCGTTCGTCACCGTGGTGGTGGCGTTCCCCCTGTTCCTGGTGGTCATCATGGCCATCATGGCCATAGTGCCCGGCGGAGGAGGCAGCTCGTCCACGACGGTGCTGTTGCTGGAGATGGTCATACTGCTGATGATCCCGATGTGCCAGTTCGGCTTCACGTTCGTGATCTGGAATATGACCAAGGAGTCGACGTTCTGAGGTGATGAGATGGCCGCCGAATACGAGAACATAATGGACCTGGACCAACTGAACCTGGAAAAGATAGACTATGGCCGGACCATACTCATCATCAGCGCGATGGTGTGCGCGCTGTTCGCGGCGATAGGGTTCCTGGACGCCATCGGGGGCATCGACGCCCCCTCGGATTGGCTCACCTACACCTTCCTGGCGCTGATAGTCCTCACCGGCCCGTACGGGTTCTACGCCTCGCGGGAGGTCAAGCGGGTCAGGGACATCGAGGCCAGGCTGCCGGAGTTCCTCCGCGACGTCGCCGAGGCCGGCCGCTTCGGCATGACCCTCGCTCAAGCCATCAAGGTCGCCTCCAGGGGCCGCTACGGGAAGCTGACCCCGGAGATACGCCGCATGGCCGCGCAGATCGACTGGGGCGTTCCGGCGTCGGAGGCCATCCGCCTGTTCGCGGAGAGGGTCGACACCCCTCTGGTCAAGAGGATGACCTCGATCATCATCAAGGCCAACATCGCCGGGGGCAGCGTCGCCGACGTGCTGACGATGGTGGCCCACGACGCCAGGGAAGCGATGCTGAGCCAGAGCGAGAGGAAGATCAACATGGTCACCTACGTCATGGTCATCTACATCGCCTTCGCGGTGTTCATCGCCACTATATTCATCCTCAACACCACCTTCCTCCCGAAGATGATGGAGGCCGGCGCCTCGGTGGCCGAGGGGGCGGAGAAGGCCGGGATAACCAACATGCCCGTCAATATCAAGACGGACGTCATCCCCACCATCCAGATACTGTTCGTGCTCGCCGTGATAATCCACGCCGTAGGGGACGGCATACTGGCGGGAGTGTTGCAGGACGGCCAGATATCCGGCGGCATGAAGCATGCCTTCATCATGCTGCTCATCGGCCTGGTGGGCACGAGGTTGATCTGATGGACGAGGCCATGAAGCGGGACATGAGCGACGAGCTGGACGATATCTTCGCCGATGATGAGGGGAAGGTCAAGAAGAAAAAGTTCAACGTCAGCACCAGGTACCTCTCGTTCCTGGTCCGCCTAAGGAACAAGCCCATGAAGGTCCTGCTCCCCCTGGGCTCCAACGCCGAGCAGACCGCCATCACTGAGATACCCAAGATCGCCGACGCCAGCGTGGAGGAGGTCGAGACCACCCCCATCGAGGAGCCGTACTCGTACGTCCGCATACTGTACGATGGCACCGCGGCCGAGTACATCTACGAGGTCCACGAACCCAAGCTCACCGACGACGAGAGGTCGCTGCTCGACGGCATGAAGAGCGCCCTCATCGTGTCGCTGAACCTCGCGGACACCAAGGACTCCGAGGAGAAGAAGAAGATACTGAACGCGGCCATCGACCAGCTCCTGACCAAGCTGGGGGTGGCGCTGCACCCCTTCTCCAAGGAAAGGATCGCCTACTACCTGCGCCGCGACTTCATCGGCTACGGCATCATCAATGTCATGCTCACGGACCCCTCCATCGAGGACTGCTCCTGCGATGGCATGGGCATCCCTCTGTACATCTACCACCGCAAGTACGGCAGCGTAAAGTCGAACATCAAGTTCGAGAGGGAGGACGAGCTGGACGAGTACGTGGCCTGGCTGGCCCAGAAGTGCGGAAAGCACATCTCCGTGGCCAATCCCATCCTGGACGCCACCATCCCCGACGGGTCGAGGCTGAACGCCACCCTGGGAAAGCACGTGACCAAGAGAGGATCGACCTTCACCATCAGGCGCTTCAAGGACAACCCCTTCACCCCGGTGGACCTGCTGAGGTTCAAGACCATGTCCACCGAGATGATGGCGTACATGTGGCTGTCCGTTGAGTTCGGATCGTCCATGATGGTGTGCGGCGGCACCGCGTCCGGCAAGACCACCACGCTGAACGCCATCCTGCTGTTCATCCCTCCCCAGATGAAGATCGTCAGCATCGAGGACACCAGGGAGCTGAACCTCCCCCACGAGAACTGGATCCCCGGGCTTACCCGGGAAGGGTTCGGCGGGAAGGGGGGAGAGAGCAGCGGCAACATCAACATGTTCGACCTGCTCACCGCCGCGCTGAGGCAGAGACCTCAGTACCTGATGGTCGGCGAGGTCCGCGGCAAGGAGGCGTACGTGGTGTTCCAGGCCATGGCCACCGGGCACATTTCCTATTCCACGTTCCACGCCGAGGACGTTCAGGCGATGGTCCATCGTCTCGAGAACGACCCCATCAACCTGCCCAGGGCGCTGCTCACCGCGCTGAACATCGTCATGCTGCAGGGCCAAGTCAAGGTCGGCACCAAGATGACCAGGAGGGTGAAGGGCCTCACCGAGATTGTGGGCATGGACCCCGAGACCGGCGAGCTCATCACCAACGCGGCGTTCACCTGGAACCCCGCCGACGACACCTTCAACTTTTCCGGGCACTCCTATGTGTACGAGAAGGTGCGGGCGGTACGCAACTGGTCCTCCAGGGAGATGGAGAAGGAGATCAAGAGGCGCATGGACATCCTGGAGTACATGAAGAGGTCCGGAGTGTCCAACTACCGCCAGGTGGCCAAGATCGTTTCCGCGTACTACAAGGACCCCGAGAAGGTCATGAAGGAAGTGCGCAAGAGCGAAAACCCCGAGTGAGCCTTTCTTTTTTCACGGCCCGGGCGGGCGCGCCGTTCCATTTCCCTCCCGCGCCGGCCTTGAGCTTTGCTGTTCTCCTAGGTGTAGCTCCTCGACCTGCACCGTTCCCACGTGCGTTGACTCATCGGCACGTTGCTCGCGGTCAGGCGTGAGGCCCCGCCAACTGATGGGGCAGCGGGCGATGCCGATCGATCTCGTCGCGGAACGCGATGCTGCCTGATGCGCTGGGACGAGGGATGATGAAGCGCAGGGTATGCTCCGTTGAAGGATCTGTTGACCATGCGAGCGCCGGAGCACGAGCTCGGACGTGAGAGAGGATGAGAATGAGGTAAAGGAAAGAAAAAGAGAAGATTAGAAGGGGTTTCAAGCGGAGGGTTTGTCCTCTTCCGGCTTAGGCTCCTCGGCCGCCTTGGCCTCCTCAGGCTTGGGCCCCTCAGAGCTGGAGGTCCCCTCCCCCGCCTCGGCGGGCTTGGGAGCGTCCGAAACGGGAGCGTCCTCGGGCTTGGCCTCGATGGGCACGGCGGGCTTCTTTTCCACCGTCCTGCGGATGATGCGCCGGAGCGGCTTCTGCTGCGGGACCACCTCAGGCTTCTTCTCCTCGGGAGGAGGCAGCTCCACGGGCGCCGCCTTGGGCGCCTCCATCGGAGAGCCGCACTTGTGGCATATCGATGCGCCGCGGGGGTTCAGTATGCCGCAGGTCGGGCAGGCCACACCGCCGATCTTGCGCTTGTCCTCCTCCTGGGACAGCCAGGTCTCGAAGGTCACGTAAGAGGCCTGCTTCTTCCACCAGTCGGGGAACTTGGCGTCGGAGTACTTCTTGTCGAGGACCTTCTTGGCCTCCTCACGGTACGTGTCGACGAAGGCCTCGTACTGCTCCCTCATGCTCTTGAGGTACTCGTTCTCCTCTTCTTCGACGGCCTCGGTGATGAACTTGGCGCCGCAGTCAGGGCAGGAGACCGAGTTCGCGGCGATCCAGGCGCCGCACTTGCTGCACTTGGCGGTGCCGGTCTCGAACTCCACCCCGCACTTGGGGCAGCGCTTGGACGAGTCGGGTATCAGAGCGCCGCACTCGCCGCACTCCACCATCTTCCCCAGGCCATACTTGTACAGGTACGCGGAGAAGATCAGAATGACCGCGGAGACGAACGCCAATATGATGACGTAGAGCCACCAGGGGGCGCCTCCCTCGGCCGCGGCCTTCACGGTGGCCTGGTCGTATTGGTCGAAGGTCTTGCCGTTGACGTCCGCGGTGACGCGGATCTCGTACGTGCCGTCCTCGCTCCCTTCGGGGATGTGGACCGCTATGTAGAAGTTGCCGTCCGAACCCGTTTTCTGGGTGAATGGGCCGTTGTCTACAATCACACCGTTCCTGTACAGGCTGACCGACACCGTCGCCCCGTTTATGGCGGCGTTGGTGTTCTTGTTGGTGACCGTGCCGCTGACGAAGATGGTTTCGCCGGGCTTGTAGGTCTGGCCGTACGGAATATTGAGAGTGACATACGGATCGGGCGTTTTCACCTCGAAGGCGGTGCTGATCACGTTGTTGTCGGTCCTGCTCTCATCAATGGTGCCGTCGTAGTTGGCCACGACCTCTATGTCGTAGTCGCCGGTAGTGACATTGATGGTCCAGGTGTAGGAAAGCGCCACGATATCGGTGTTCTTCACGTCCATGCTGTTGGTCACGTGGATCAGAGTGCGGACGCCGGTCTCGTTCACCACGAAGAAGTAGAACTTCATCGCATAGGCGGTGGGTGAGCCGGAGGAAGTGGCGGCGGTGGCGGAGATGGTCACCTTTTCACCGGCCGTAGCGTTGGTCACGGCCTTCTGGGACTTCATCACCTGGATGTTGCCGAGGAACACCACGTCGGGGCGGGAGTCCAGGACTCTGATGGTCCCTTGCTCCTCGTCATCGCTGGCGGAATCGCCGGAGCCGGGGACGACCTCGACGGTGATGACCCTCAGGACATCCCTGGAGCCGAGAGGCACGCTTGCCGTCCAGGTAGTGCTGACAGTGATCGTATCCCCGGCCCCTATGCCTCCTGGCACAGGCCTCGCGGCGGTGGGAACGGCCACGCCGTCCACGTAGAGCAGGATCTGAGCTTCGTTGGAATCGCTCTCCCCATGGTTTGTTATGTCCACCAGAATGGATACGGTGGCGCCGACCTGCACGGAACCGGTCGGGGTGAAGCGCAGGCTGGATACTGAGAGATTGGCCGGGTCAAGTTCAGGCTCCCATCCCTCCAGCGCGAGGTATCTCTCGGACCCATCGGCGTTGGTGGGCGTTACCACTCCGGAAGTGAGAGAGGCGCCGCGAACGTACGCGGGCACGTTTATCACGTCGTTGCTGGCCCCGTAGTAGGTCACCCCGTCGGGGGCTTCGAATGACACCGTCACCAAGTAAACGCCCGCGCTGCGGGTGGTCGCCGGGCTGCTGGTTATCACATCGGACAGCACCAGGAGCATGACCGTACCGTCAATGCCGGTGGCACCGGAGAGCTTCTCCGCGCCATGCGCCGGCGTTATGGCGGCATACATCCGGCTGATGGAGACATCGGCGCCTTCCACTATGGCGCCCCTGCCGTCCACGACGGTGACCTCCACCCACCGGTAGTACTCGACATATGCCGAGTCCTGCACGCTGAATATGATGATGTCCACATTGGTGAGCGCGGCCGTTGACGTATTGGCCAGGGTCACCGCGGAGAAGGTGGAGTTGACCGCTGCCAGATGCATGCTGGAGGTGGCCGGGGCGCTCAGCTCGGAGCTGACCGCGGACTCGGTCACATCGACCACGGATTCGCCGTACGCGAATATGCTTACCTCCGCCGCTATGCTAGACCTCACGATCTCCAGGCGAGCGGTGTCGAACAGGACCAGGCCGATGCTGCCGGTCGAGGTCATGGTCGATCCATCCAGCAAGCGGAGCTGGCCGTTGCCTTCCACGACCACGTTCAGGTTTCCGTTCTGCCTCATGGCGAACTGGGTGCCCACGAAGGTGAGCTTGCCGCCCGTGGTCACGATCACATTGGTGGTCGGGCTCAGGGGCGTGTAGAAGACCAGATCCTGGAACTGCGAGGTGCCCCCGATCACGAGGTCGGAATCGCCCAGCTCTATGGACACGGTGACGTTCTTGAATGCGTTGTTATTGCTGTACCTGGATTCCTGTACGGTCCTGTCGGGGTTGACGTAGACGTAGATGGGATAGTTGCCTATCTCCTCAGGGATCCACACCAGTACTGCCTCCAGAGAGGAGTGGGCAGGGACCGAGATCGTCGTTGTACTGAGAAGCTGTCCGCCGGTGCTCCTGTTACCGGCATATATCTCGACGACCACGTTCTTGGCCGCTACGGCGCCCGAGTTGTGGACAGTGATCCTCGCGGTGGCCTCGGTCGATGCGGTAGCATCGCTGAATGCCATGTCCTCCGATGCAACGTACAGGTCGGGCAGGAATATCAGGTTGATCAGGTAGACCGGCAGCTGGACGAACATTCCGGTACCGACCAGGTCGGGGTACCTTTCGAATGGGAGGCCGACATAGTTGTAGTATGTCGCACCGTCGCTGTCGTCGGTGAAGCTGACCGTCAGGTTGTATGACGGGTTCTTGTAGGGATTGGGGTTGCGCGCGTCGATTATCTCGGAAAGATAGGGGATCGTCACCTTGCCGTCGTTCCCGGTCACCCAGGCAGTGAAGGAGGAGGGATCGATGCCGAGGTACCTCATCACATCATCGGAAGGAGCGCTCTGCACACCGCCCGGGGTGACGTAGTAAGCAATCTCGCCGTAGGGGTCCTGCAACTTCGCGGATACTTCTGCGCCGATCACCGAGTTGCCCTGGTCGTCGAGGGCGGTCACGTTGGCCCACCGATATATGTAGACAGTGGGGGCTAGAGTGACCTCGATCCAGATCCTATCCACATAGATATCATGTGAAGATGCAGTGGCGTCATTGATTACTTGGATGGCAATGCGTTTTATATCCTCTATCGAAATCGCTCCTTCCCCATTCTGATACAAATCGTATGTGACGTTAGTCAATCCATCGACTTGGGTAACCTGGATATTCGTATTCACAAAGCTCTCGCCATTCAGAGCCCATTGAACATAACTATCTCCACCATAGGGATATGCAGTAGTATATTGGAAATTCAAAGTTGCGCCATTGATTCTGCCTGCTGAACCTCCCGTATCAAACTGATTAAGGTTCAGTATCTGGCCCATTTTAATCACGTAATAATTGCCATCATATACTGTTGCATTGGAGATTGGTTGATTCGTCGTGGTGTCGCTAGATCCCCGAGCCGTAACGTCCGCCTCGAACGTGGTTTCGACCGTCACGAACGCAGGCTCGCGAGTATAGTCCTTAGGGTCTTGTGACTCATCCACGGTGAGACCGTAGATATATGCCTTGGAGTTGTCCAGAAGCACCATATTGTTGTGCCGGTAAGGGTCAGGCGAAAAATCGACCCCAATGTAGGTGTTGACCGAGGTCAGGTTCGTGTTGCCGGCCAGGGTCACGCTCTTGTAAGTGGAAAGAGTCCTACTCCCCGAATCGAGCGTATAGGCGACCGCACTCCTGGTGCCGTCGAGGTTGTATGTGTCAGAAGCGAATGGATAGTCGTAATCATACACCGGAGCGAGGTTGGGAATGGGGGCGTCATATGTTTCGGGCTCGTAGATATCTCTCAGATATGAGTCGTACAGGTTCACCGTGGCGTCAACTAATAACATCACAGGGGCATCGTCGAACTCACCGGCGGGGAAGATCGTAGGGTCGCAGTATCGCTCAATTAAATCGGTGTCATGGCCTTCGATGGTGGACCTCCACAGGGTCAGGGCGGAGTCCTCGACAACGAGGTGGCCGGGGAATCTAAGGGTCGAGTCGTAAGCTTCGAGCGAGCTTCCGTTATGGACGTAGACGCCGAGGCTGGGGAACGCATTAAGGTTGTTCAGCCGCGTAGTAAGGGTGGAGTTCTTGAGGATGAGCTTGCCGCCGTCCTCGATGGTGAGGGTATAGATGAAGTCGTCCGCGCTGACGACCCCGTCATGACCGAGGGTCTGAGAGAATACCAGGCTGCCGTGGTCAACGACCACCACGCCGCCTTCCTTGATCGTCAAGTTCCCGTTCATGTAGGTCTCGGTGGTGATCTCCCAGGTCGGTGTGTCATAACCGGAACCGATGATGCGGTCCCCGTTGGAATATTCCGAAGGCAGGGCCTGCGCTCCGCCCGTCCCCGCGAACAACAGTATGCCTGTGAATGGTGTAAGCAGAAGAGCTGTCGCTATCAGTATGCTTGCCGCTCGGTTGAGGAGAACTCGACCCGTCATGAACCCACCGAAACCTCGCGTATCCATGTCTGGACACTCCAGTCTGGGAACGCTGTGAGAGCAGCGGGGTGAGGTTATTTAAATATATTCCGCTGAATTTCACTGGTCAAAACTCCGAGAACATGTGTCTCGGAATAAGGTATCTGGCAGGGGGCGCGGGGCGGTGTTCGCCGCCGCGTTCCCGCCGGGGAGAGCCGATGAAGAAAGCCGCCCGCGGCGGGAGGGGCTTACCGGCGCCGGATGCTGACCTTTCGGACGGACACTGCCTTCTTGGGGGGCTCCGCCTCTTCCGGCTTGGCCTCGGGGGGCTTGGGGGCCTCCTTCAGCTCGTACCCGCATGAGGGGCAGGTGCGGTCGTCCTCGGAGACGATGGCGCCGCACTCGGGGCAGGTGGGGCCTTCCGGTTCGGCCCTGAACACCGGGGTGGGCGCTTCCTCCTCGGGCTGCGGTTCCGGCTCCACTTTGAAGACAGGGGCGGGCTCGTCCTCCGCAGGGAACGCCTCGGGCTCGACCTCGGCCGGCTTAGGCGCCCCTATCTCGATAGCCTCCTCGATCGCCGCTTCGGGCTCGGCCTTGAGGACCGGGGTGCCATCATCGGTCGCGACGGGCGCGGACCTTTCCCGCTCGCGGAGAGCCTCCTCCCGAGCGTTGAGGGTCTTCTCCCAGCTCACGAACCGCCTCTGCTCTTCGAGCACTATCTTCCTGCCCTCGGCCAGCAGCGCCTCCTGATCGGCCAGCGCCTTCTCCTTGGCCAGCAGGCTCTCGCGCGACGAGGACACCTCGCCCAGCAGGTCGCGGATCTTGACCTCGCTGGCCAGAAGGCCCTCCTCGGCCTTGCGGATGCTCTCGTTCATCTCCTTGAGGCCGCTCTCGTACCCGGCGCTGCGCTCGGAAAGTGCCACGATCTCGTCCTCGCGCCTGGTCAGTTCCGCCTGCCTCGACTCCAGCTCCGCGCGGGACCTCTGCACCGCCTCCTCGCGCTGCCGGACCTCCTTCTCCAGGGCCCTGAGGCGGGACTCCTTCTCCTCGGCGGCGGCCTCCCGCGGCTCCAGCTCGGCCAATCGGTCCCGCAGCCCCTTCTCGCGGGTGCCCAGGTCCCGGGACAGCTCCTCAAGCTGCTGCTTCCTCTTATCGAGGTCGGACTCCTCCGCCTCGACGCGGTCCTGCCGCTTACGGACCTCCAGCTCCTGGGATTTCACTTTCTCCTTGAACTGTTCAATGACCTCCCAAATGGGGACCTCATCGGATGTGGACAATGATCTTCCTCCTTAAGCGACGTTACAGACCGCGTGGGAATCGGTCGACACGATTATTAACATTTCTAACCGAGTGAAGGTCCCAGAACAGTGAGACCTCCCTTCTCGCCCACTTCCATGGTGTGCTTCTCCATGCTGTGCTGGCAGGCCCTCATCTTCTCCACCCGGATGAACCTGGCCATCTTGCCCCGATCGCGGTCCAGTCCGAGCTCGATGATCCCGTCGACGAGGAAGCCCTCGTTGCCCAGGAGGCTCGAGGGGCCGCCGGGGGACCGCTCCATGATGATGAACGACACGAGGTTCTGATCACGGAGCATCTTGAAGAAGTAGAACATCTTCTTGCGGATGTTGTCGTTATCCTCCATCAGGGAGTACAGCGCTCCCAGGGAGTCAAGGGCGAGGACGGTGAACTTGTCGCCGTGCTTCTTCTTGGTGTACTCCACGGTCTGCTGGATGAACTGGACGTAGTCGGTGGAGCCCTCCTCGTCAATCACACCGTCCAGCTCCCTGAGGTCAGTGAAATCGGATATCTCCATGTTGGGGCTCGGTGGGATGCCCAGCCTGCGCATGTTGGTCACGTGGCTGGCCGCCGTCTCCTCCAGAGTCACATAGAGCCCGAACTGTCCGGTCTTCTGAAGGTATGTGGACATGATCGAGTAGCAGAAGCTTGTCTTCATCGAGCCGGGAGGGCCGGTGACCAGAATAACCTTCGGTGCTTCGATGTCCGAGCGGAATACTCGTTCGAGCCCCGGAATAGAGTCCCTGAGCGTTTCGTTACCCCCGGCCGTCAATCGGCTGGGTCATTAAAAAACCTTGCGTGATATAATCACTGACAGATAATGAGGCGGCGGTCCGCCCCGCCCGGGGGCGGGGAAATGGTTTCACTCCTCGGCGGGGTCGTCCCCTCCGACGGGCAGCACGCTGAGGTCCTCCTTCGACTCGGTCCGGGCGACCATCAGCTGCTCCTTGGCGCCGACCAGGCGGGCCACGGCGGTGATCTTGTCGCCGTCGGAGAGGTCCATGATGGTAACTCCTTGCGTGGAGCGGCCCATGGTGCGTATCTCCTCCGCGGGGACGCGGATGACCTTGCCCTGCTGGGTGGTGAGGATGATCTGGTCGCCGTCGGAGATGGCCCTTACCGACACTACGGGCCCGTTGCGGTCGGTGGTCTTGATGGTTATGACCCCCTTCCCGCCGCGGTGGGTCTTCCGGTAATCGGACACGCGCGAGATCTTCCCGTACCCGTTCTCGGTGATGCTAAGGAGCTTGTCCTCCGGCCTCACCACGGCCATGCTGACGATCTCGTCGCCGTCCTCCATGCGCATGCCGATGACCCCGATGGCCTGCCTCCCTACCGACCGTATCTCGGAGGCGTCGAACCTCCCCGCCTGGCCGCTCCGGGTGGCCAGCACGATCTCCGCGCCCGGCTCCACCAGCTTGGTGTCGACGAGGGAGTCGCCATCCTCCAGGCTGATGGCGATGATGCCGTTGGAACGGATGTTGCGGTACTCCCGGAGGGCGGTGCGCTTGACGATGCCGTTCCGGGTGGCGAACACCAGGTCGTAGCGGTCGTCGAACTTGTCAAAGGCCATATTGTCCTCCACCCTCTCGCCCTCCTCCAGCTTGGGCAGGAGGTTGATGATCGGCTTTCCCTTGGAGTGCCGGCCGGCCACGGGTATGCGGTACGCCTTGAGGACGTACACCCGGCCCTTGTTGGTGAAGAACATGATGTAGTTGTGGGTCATGGTGACGAACAGGTCGACCACCTCGTCCTCCTCCTTGGTCTCCATGCCCAGCAGACCCTGCCCCCCGCGGTGCTGCTGCTTGTAGGTGTCCAGCGGCAGGCGCTTGATGTAGCCGTCGCTGGTGATCATGATGACCATCTCCTCGTTGGGGATGAGGTCCTCGATGTCCAGCTCGCCGGCGTCCATGACGATCTCGGTCCTGCGGTCGTCGCCGTACTTCTCCTTGATCTCAAGCAGCTCGGCCTTGATGATGGCGAAGATCTTGCACTCGTCGGCGAGGATGCTCTCGAGATCGGCGATGCGCTCCTCGATGGCGGTGAACTCGGTGCGGAGGTCCTCGATCTCCAGGCCGGTGAGGGCGCGCAGGCGCATCTCCAGGACCGCCTTGGCCTGCACCTCGTCGATCTCGAAGCGCTGCATCAGGCCGTTGCGCGCTTCTTCCGTGGTCCGCGCCTCCCTGATAATGCGGATCGTCTCATCGATGGCGTCGACCGCCTTGATCAGCGCCTGCAGGATGTGCTCCCTCGCCTTCGCCTCGCGCAGCTCGAACTCGGTGCGCTTGGTGACCACATGCTTGCGGTAGTCGACGTAGGCCTGCAGCATCTCGCGGAGCGTGAGCACTTTGGGCTCATTGTTCACCAGGGCGAGGTTGATGACGCCGAAGGTCACTTCCATCTGGGTGTGCTGGAACAGCTGGTTGAGCACGATCTCTTCCATGACGTCCTTGCGCAGCTCGATGACGATGCGCATGCCCTCGCGGTCGCTCTCGTCCCTCAGGTCGGTGATGCCCTCGATCTTCTTCTCCTTGACCAGGTCGGCGATGCTCTCGATGAGGTTGGCCTTGTTGACCTGGTAGGGGATCTCGGTGACGATGATGCGCCTCTTGCCCCCTTCCATATCCTCGAAGTCGGCCTTGGCCCTCACCTTGATGCGGCCCTTGCCGGTGGAGTAGGCCTCCACGATGCCGTTGGTGCCGTAGATGATGCCGCCGGTGGGGAAGTCGGGGCCCTTGATGAACTGCATCAGGTCGATGCTGTCCGCGTCGGGGCTGTCGATCAGGTGCATGGCCGCGTCGCATGTTTCCCTGAGGTTGTGCGGCGGTATGTTCGTGGCCATGCCCACGGCGATGCCCGAGGACCCGTTGACCAGGAGGCTGGGCACCTTCGCCGGCAGGACCTCCGGCTCCTTCAGGGAGCCATCGAAGTTGTCGACGAAGTTCACCGTCTCCTTGTCAAGGTCCTGCAGCATCTCCTCCGCGAGCTTCCTGAGGCGGCACTCGGTGTAGCGCATCGCCGCCGCGGAGTCGCCGTCGACGCTGCCGAAGTTGCCGTGGCCGTCGACCATGGGGTATCTCAGCGAGAAATCCTGGGCCATGCGGACCAGGGCGTCGTACACGGCCGTGTCACCGTGAGGATGGTACTTCCCGAGGCAATTAGAAGCCACTATCCCGTTCGCCACGAACTCGTGCACGACCGCGACCGTGAGGTCGTAAGTGTGCTCCGCCGGAGCTGCTTCAACACTGGCGACTTGAACGAAGAAGATGTTGTTCTCCATCATCTCTTCGATAATAGGGGCCATCTTGGAGCCTATCCTCTCGAGCTTGGAGTGTATGCCCCAGTCCATGATCTGCGTGCGGCCCAGAGGGCGCTCCCTGAGATCTGAGGAATAGCGTATCTTGGTCCCGTCAGGATAGGTTATTCCGGCACGGAACTTGTTCCCCCCTACGTCTTGATACCAGCCGCTCCCGATGTGAGCTTCGGAGAGATCATCGAATACCGCTTCCGCAGCATATGGTATCCGGTCGAACACACAAGCGACATTTTCAGCGCCAAATATGTGCTCAAGCCGCTCCCGTTTCGTCTCGCTGCGGAGGTCTAGTTGCTTAGCCAGTACCTTTGTGAATCGACCCATTACTTCTATAGAATGTAGAGGATAGTTGTCTACTATAATCGCGCCCTCATACATGTGGAAGTCGCTGGGCTTCTGAACATACCTGTGGCTCGGAACCCCGAGATGCTGCATGATGAGCTGGACATCCTCGATCATTCTCTCCGAGATGGATCCGTAGTGAATGATGGAGCGGCTCTTATGGACCGAGCCGTCCCCATCGATCATGCCCGAGAGCAGAGCGGCGAGAACCGGTCGGGGAGAGCGGAAGAAGAGTTCTGGCACATGCTTGGTGCCAGCTTTCCAGGTGCGGTCTATCCCCAGGGCCGATGCCAAATAATCGTTCAGCGCCCGACTGTTCACCCTGATGTGGCGCATCATTGGATGATGGGGCAGGTCCTCGATGTGGGTCCCTCGGCCTTCGGTCAAAGCTTCGTAGCCAAAGGCCTCCTTCAAGATCTCAGTGATCCTTTCCATCACGCCGTTAGAGGTCGAGTAGAAGTTGAATCGCCCCATGCCCTTGGCATACTTGGGCTCGAAATTCCCGTCGGATAGGAACTGCCCCATAAGGTACGCGATGTTCTCGTCGAGCCTCATCTCCTTTCCATTCCAGTCCGGGAGCTTCACATACGGAATGTCATCAGGATAGTCAAGGCGCAGGACGAGGCTGTCCTCGGGCGTCAGGTCCTTGGCCTCCTTCCAAACGTACTGAAGGCCTCTGGTGATGACTTTGAACTTCTGCGATGGGGTCGCCTTAACGGTGATCCCATTCTCGGTCCGTACCCGGACAAGGTCCTTTTTCGGCATCTCCCAAAGTTCAGTCACGGTCGACCTGCCCTTCTGGGTGTAGACCTCTTCTCCCCTCTCGATCTCTTCGATCGGGATGAGGCCGCGCTTCGTCAGGACCCTGGTCCCGGCAACGAAACACTCGCCGACCACCCTGGCACTCTTCTTGTGAGGTTTGCTGGAAGGCAGGCCCATGTCGTACATGGAGTACAATATCCGCCGGTGCACGGGCTTGAGGCCGTCACGCACGTCGGGGAGGGCGCGGCCTACAATGACGCTCATGGCGTAGTCGATGTACGACTTCTTCATCTCCGCCTCGATGGGGCGGCGTATCTCCCTCGGGTTGGCCGGGGTTTGCTGATCTTGTGAAGTTGCAGTATCGTCTGTCATGTGGTATCACCTCAGATGTCCAGGTTCTCCACTTCCTTGGCGTGGGCGGTGATGAACTCCTTGCGGGGCTGGACCTGGTCGCCCATCAGGATGGTGAACAGCTCGTCCGCACGGATGGCGTCCTCGATGGTGACCTTCTTGAGCATCCTGCAATCGGGGTTCATGGTCGTGTCCCACAGCTGCGTGGGGTTCATCTCACCCAGGCCCTTGTACCTCTGGATGGTCGCTCCCTTGCCCAGCTGCTCCATGGCCGCGGCCCTCTCCCGCTCGTTGTAGGCGTAGAGGTCTTTGCCTCCCCGGGTCACCTTGTAGAGCGGGGGCATGGCCAGGTAGACGTACCCGGTGTCGATGAGCGGCCTCATGTAGCGGAAGAACAGCGTTAGCATCAGGGTGCTGATGTGCGCGCCGTCGACATCCGCATCGGTCATGATGATGACCTTGTGATAGCGGGTCTTGGTGATATCGAACTCCGGGCCCACGCCCGCTCCGATGGCGGTGATCAGATTGCGTATCTCCTGGCTCTTGAGCATCTTGTCCATGCGGGACTTCTCCACGTTCAGGATCTTACCCCTGAGCGGGAGGATAGCCTGGAACGCGCGATCGCGGCCCTGCTTGGCGCTGTTGTGAACGAAGACGCCGGCGGCGAGGGCGAAGTTGTGAGTGCTCGGAACCTCGATGTCGTAGACGTCCTTCCGCTCGCTCATCTTCTCGATGCTTGCGACGCGGTGGTTCATCGCGGCCGCGACCAGTTCCTGCTGTGAACTGAAGCCTTCGACCTCGTTCTCGTAGAGCGCCATCAGAGCGTCGGTGCTACTGAGTTCAACCGCCTGCTTGTAGCTGGCGTCGCGGAGCATGAAGCGGTGGTCGGGGGTGCACTCGATGACCTCTCCATTGTCCAAGGTGACGCGCACTATCTCGGCGTCGCGCTTGGTCACCCTAGCGTTGATGACCTTCTCGACACCGACCTTGCCGTCGTTGCGGACGGTGTAGCAGTAGTGCTCTTTGCCCTCCGCCTGCTCGGCCACGATCTCCTCGAAGCTGAGGTTCCGGCCGTCGGCGAGAGCGACCTTGGTGTCGCCGGAGAAACAACCCCCGGCGCTGTCGCCCTCCACGATGTATATCTCGGACTTGGAGGGGTCCTTCTCCTGGCAGTCGGCCAGCTTTCCCGGCAGGCCGCCGCCCTCCAGGAAGCCTTTCCTGCGGGTCAGTTCCCTCGCTTTCCTGGCGGCCTCCCTGGCCTGGAACGCCAGTATGGAGCGCTTCACGCAGGCCTCCGCGACCTTGGGGTTCTCCTCTAAGAAGGTGTAGAACTTGTCGTACACGCACGACTCCACGATGCCCTTGACCTCGCTGTTGCCCAGCTTGGTCTTGGTCTGACCCTCGAACTGCGGCTCGGGGATCTTCACGCTGATGATGGCCGTCAGACCTTCGCGCACGTCGTCGCCGGTGAGGTTCTCCTCGTTCTCCTTGATGAGCTTGTTCTGCTTGGCGTAATCGTTCAGCGTCCTGGTCAGCGCGGCGCGGAAGCCCATCAGGTGGGTCCCGCCCTCGATGGTGTTGATGTTGTTGACGTAGGTGAACACGCTCTCCGAGTACGCGTCGGTGTACTGCATCGCCACCTCGATCACGATGTTGTCCCTCTCGCAGGTGAGGTAGATGGGCTGGGGGTGCATGGAGGTCTTGTTCTTGTCCAAGTGCTCCACGAACTCCACGATGCCGCCCTCGGCGTGGAAGACCTCCTCCCGTTCCTTCCCCTCGCGGAGGTCCTGGAAGGTTATCTTCACGCCCTTGTTGAGGTAGGCGAGGTCCTGCAGGTGGTGCGACAGTATCTCCGCGTCAAAGTCCACGGTCTCGAAGATCAGGGGGTCGGGCTTGAAGCGCTGCTGGGTGCCCGTCTCGGCGGTCTCGCCGACGACCTTCAGCGGGCTCGACACCTCGCCGCGCTCGAACCTCATGGAGTGGACCTTTCCTTCCCTCTTGACGGTGGTCTCGAGGAACTCCGAGAGGGCGTTGACGACCGACAGGCCCACGCCGTGCAGTCCGCCCGACACTTTGTAGCTCTTGCGGTCGAACTTGCCGCCGGCGTGGAGCATGGTGACGACCAGCTCCACGGCGGGCTTGCCGTACTTCTCGTTGATGCCGGTCGGAATGCCTCTCCCGTCGTCGGAAACGGTGACGCTCCCGTCGGCGTTGATAGTGACGTCGATCTTCGTGCAGTAGCCGGCCATCACCTCGTCGATGCTGTTGTCGACTACCTCGTAAACGAGATGGTGAAGCCCGCGGGTGTCGGTGGAGCCGATGTACATCCCGGGGCGTTTCCTGACCGCTTGCAGACCTTCCAAGACCTGGATCTGGTCTGCGCCGTAACTGTTGTCTTCCATTGGATCAAACCTCTGTGAATTCTGTGATCTTTTGCCTAGAGCGAGCTGGCTGATAGTCTCGATATCATGGAGTAGAAGATGTGCATCCCTCCCCCTACTTCGATGCCTTTGGTAATGGCGTCAACATATTAATAGTTGCTTCTTTACATGCTGGCTATATAAGCGAGCTATATAAGCAAACCCCTGGCCGGAAAGGGCCCGAAAACGCCCTTCTTCCCTGGCCGTTAACAGGGGTATTTAACATCCCTTATTACGG